>CAJONN010000038.1 GCA_905235955.1 uncultured Marinilabiliaceae bacterium | reverse complement strand
TTTAGAACGTATAACTTTTTATAGTTATTGCAGAAAAAATAGTTTTGTAGTTATAAATGATTTTTTGCTACTGAAACCGACTGTGATAATTAAGTTATATATTTGCATAATTTACTTCAGAATAACAAGAAAAAATAATAAATATGCAAAAATTTCTTACAGTAGACGATATTGGCGACCTCAATGCAGCTCTAAAAGAGGCTCAAGATGTGAAAAAAAATCCATTCGGTTGGCAACATTTGGGCAAAAATAAAACAATGCTCATAGTCTTTTTCAATTCAAGTTTGCGTACTCGACTCAGCACACAAAAAGCTGCAATGAATCTGGGCATGAATGTAATAGTGCTCAACGTCAACGGCGACAGCTGGAAACTCGAAACAGAGATGGGTGTAGTGATGGACGGCGACAAAACCGAACATCTGCGCGAAGCAATACCTGTAATGGGTAGCTATTGCGATATTATAGGAGTACGATCATTTGCTCGTTTTGAAGATCGCCAATTCGACTATGAAGAACGCATATTGAATCAATTTATACAATTTTCGGGCAAACCCGTTATCAGTTTGGAATCGGCAACACGCCATCCGTGTCAGGCTTTTGCCGATCTTATCACTATTGATGAGTATAAAACTAAGAAACGCCCCAAAGTAGTTCTCTCATGGGCACCTCACCCTCGCGCACTGCCACAAGCCGTGCCCAATTCATTTGCTGAATGGATGAAAGTTGCTGACGTAGAGTTTGTATTCACCGCTCCTGAAGGCTACGACCTTGCACCTGACATAATGAACGGGCTCACACCAGAGCGCAACCAGCTCAAAGCCTTTGAAGGTGCTGATTTTATCTACGCCAAAAACTGGTCGTCGTACGAACACTACGGACAGATTTTGGGCGATTGCCATGACCCTAAATGGGCATCGTGGACGGTAGACAAAGCTCACATGGACGTCACCAACAATGCCAAATTTATGCACTGCTTGCCCGTGCGCCGCAATATGATTGTAACCGATGAAGTTATTGACGGACCCAATAGCATAGTCATACCAGAAGCAGCCAACCGCGTAGTATCAGCACAAGTAGTGATAAAACGTATGCTCGAAGATTTGCAATAAGAGAGAGAGATGGAACTAACAATAATAAAAGTAGGTGGAGCCGTTGTTGAAGACAGCCAAAGCCTCAGCACACTCCTCAACGACTTTGCTGCCATAAGCGGACCCAAAATATTGGTGCATGGTGGCGGACGCGCAGCCGACAAACTGCTCGGACGACTTGGAGTAGAGATAAAAAAAGTTGACGGTCGACGCATCACCGATGAGCAAACCATTGAAGTTGTAACTATGGTATATGCTGGCTTGGTAAACAAAAACATAGTGGCACAGCTACAACAACGCGGCATCAACGCACTTGGCTTTACTGGTGCCGACCTCAACATCATACGCTCTGTAAAACGCCCCGTAATTGACATAGACTATGGCTTTGTAGGCGATGTAGTTGGCGTGCAAACCAACGTATTGCTATCGCTCATCAGCCAAGGTGCAGTACCAGTAGTATCGCCCATCACACACGATGGCAACGGACAGCTACTCAACACCAATGCCGACACTATAGCGTCAGAATTGGCACGTGCATTGGCAGCCGACTGCACGGTAAAACTCGTCTACTGCTTTGAGAAACCCGGCGTATTGCTCGATGCCAACAACGACAACTCAGTGATAGCCGAGCTCACCTACAACACATTCAAAGAATATCAGCAGCAAGGCATCATCAACGCAGGCATGATACCAAAGCTCGATAACGGCTTCAGCGCAATAAAACAAGGCGTAAGTAGCGTAGTGATAACCAATACCGACGGACTTAAAAACAACGGGGGCACAAAGCTGATATTGTAAAGTCTGAGTGCTAAAAAATCACAACCGCAAAAAACTTTTGAGCAAAACGATTGAGGTTTCGACTTTTAATTGTACCTTTGCCCCCCGAATAGGCGGACGACTGCCTATTGTAAAGCGAACCCCGGCAACACATAAGCCGAGAATAGCAAATTTATAATTATATAATTATAGCAAAAAATGAAAAAAGGTATTCATCCAGACAACTACAGACTGGTAGCATTTACCGACATGTCGAACAACGAAACATTCATCGTTCGCTCGGCTGCAACAACAAAGGATTCGATTGAAATCAATGGTGAAACTTACCCACAGGTAAAACTCGAAATCTCGAGCAGTTCGCATCCTTTCTACACTGGTAAAGTTAAGCTCGTTGACACAGCTGGTCGTGTAGACAAGTTCATGAATCGTTATCAGAAACACTTCGAAAATCGCAAGAAGTAATTTTATGGTTCTGTACGAACCAGTTTATTTCTGATTCCATTCCGATGACGAAATAAAAAGTGGCTATTCGTTCTGAAGAGCCACTTTTTATTTTATATTTGTCAACCTATGATAGATACCACCACATTTCAGCACAAACGAGCAGCCTTTCATACACTTGGTTGCAAACTCAACTTCAGCGAAACATCTGAAATGAGCCGGCGCATGAGCGAAGCAGGCTTTGAGCGCGTTAGCTTCGACGACATAGCCGACGTATACGTCATCAACACATGCTCAGTAACCGAAGAGGCCAACCGCAAATGTCGCCAAATGATAAAACGTTGCATCAGAAAAAACAAAGATGCTATGGTTGTTGTTACAGGCTGCTATGCTCAGCTCGAGCCACAACAAGTGGCAGCTATCGAAGGCGTAGGATTGGTGCTTGGCTCTAACGAGAAAAACGACATTATTGAGCACTTGCAAAGCGCATGGCAAGCACATCAGACAAGCATTGTTACAAGCGAAATACTCAAAGACAACCGCTTCAAACCCTCATTTTCATCGGGCGACCGCACTCGCTCATTTCTCAAAATACAAGATGGTTGCGACTACTTTTGCTCATATTGCACCATACCCTTTGCGCGTGGCGTAAGTCGCAGCGACACCATTGAAAACACCATAGCCGAAGCGCGTTGCGCAGCTCAGCACGGAGCCAAAGAGATCATCCTGACGGGAGTAAACATTGGCGATTTTGGCAAAAAAAATGGGCAAACATTCATGCAACTTATCGAAGAGCTTGAAAAAGTGGAAGGCGTAGAGCGTTATCGCATTTCGTCTATCGAGCCAAATTTGCTCACAACCGAAATAATAGCACATGTAAGCCAATCGGCTAAATTTATGCCCCATTTTCACGTACCATTGCAGTCAGGCTCTGACGCTGTGCTAAAACTTATGCGTAGGCGATACGACAAAGCCTTTTTTGCCGAAAAAATGGCAACCATAAGGCAATATATACCTCACGCATTTATTGGCATCGATGTAATAGTAGGCGTAAATGGCGAAACCGAAGAACACTTCAACGAGTCGTATGAATTTTTGCAAAGCATAGACTTCAGCCAACTACACGTATTTACATACAGCGAAAGACCTAACACACAGGCATTAAAGATAAAGCCAATAGTGTCAATGCCAGAGCGACATAGGCGCAACGCCGTGCTACACACCTTGTCAGACCAAAGGCGAGAGGCTTTTTACAAAAAATATATTGGTACCGAAGCAAAGATATTAGTAGAGTCGAGCGAAAAAGAGGGCGTAATGAGCGGATTTACTGAAAATTATCTCAAAGTAGAAATACCAGCCAATCAGTTGCTGACCAACACCATACAACGTGTTAGGCTCAACATGCTTACACTCGACAAACAGGCACTAACGGGCACAATAATAGCTTAAAGCCATGATAGAACAAAAAGTAGTTGATAATGTAATAGAAACATCCAATTCGCGCATTGTTGATATAGTGAGCGACTTTGTTTCGTTACGCCGCAGAGGTGCAAACTATGTTGGTTGTTGTCCGTTTCACAACGAAAAAACAGGTTCGTTTAGCGTATCGGCAGTCAAAGGCATATACAAATGCTTTGGCTGTGGCAAATCGGGCAATGCCGTAAAGTTTATCATGGAGCATGAGCACATGACCTTTGTTGAGGCTGTGCGCTACTTAGGCTCGAAAGTAGGCATAGAGGTAAAAGATGTGCAGATGACGCCCGAAATGGAGCAAGCTCAGAGTAGGCGCGAGAGTTTAGTAGCAGTGTGTGAATTTGCCAAAAACACCTTCATCAGCAATCTTTGGGATACGCCTGAAGGTGTTTCAGTAGCCTTGCCTTACTTCAGAGGAGAACGTGGATTCAGAGACGATATTATAAAGAAATTTGAGCTTGGTTATTCGCTCGAAAAGCGCGACTCGTTTACACAACTAGCATTGCAACGAGGCTATAAAGCCGAATTCTTGAAAGAGGCATCGCTATCTATTTTTGGCGAAAATGGTTATCAGGCCGACAGGTTTTTTGGCAGAGTAATGTTCCCCATTCATAGCTTATCAGGACGAGTAATGGCATTTGGCGGCCGAGTGATGGTAAAGAGCGACAAAACAGCCAAATACATCAACTCGCAAGAAAACGAACTCTACCACAAAAGCGACATAGTGTATGGCATCTATCAGGCCAAAGCCGAAATATCGCGCCAGCAACGTTGCTATTTGGTCGAAGGCTACACCGATGTCATCAGCATGCACCAAGCTGGCATTACCAACGTCATAGCCTCATGTGGCACATCGCTCACACCCGGGCAAATAAGCATTGTGCAACGCTTCACCAACAACATGACAGTGCTCTACGATGGCGATGCAGCTGGCATACATGCAGCCGAACGTGGCATCAACATGCTACTAGAAGCAGGCATGAACGTAAAAGTGCTACTATTGCCCAACGGCGAGGACCCAGACTCGTATGCACGCACTCACACCGCCGATGAATTTACACAATATGTAGAGGCCAACCAAACCGACTTCATACAGTTCAAAGCCAAACTGCTTGCCTCTGAGGTTGCCAACGACCCACTCAAACGCTCAACACTTATCACCGACATAGTTCGCACCATATCAATAGTGCAAGACACTGTGCTGCGTACACTCTACATCAAAGATTGTAGCCACATTCTTGACATTGACGAGCAGACACTCTTTGGCGTTTTGGAGAAAATGTTGGTAGACAAAGCCATAAAAACACACGACGACCAAGAGAAACAGCGCATACGCCAGCGCGACCAAGAACAACATCAGCGTGCAGCCGACAGCAACAACCTCACGCCAGAACAGCAACGCACCGAGCCACCAGCCACAGCACCCATAACTGGAAACTATGCTGACCTCATTGAGAAACGCAACAACCCATACATATATGAAGAGCGCGAACTAATGCGCCTATTTGTAAACTACGTTGACCGAACCATATTTGCTGGCACGCCACAAGAGGCAACTGTAGGCGAATATATTGTAACACAGCTGGCTGCCGACGACATAGTGAGCCACTCTGACATAATAAACAAGTTGCTCAACATCTATAACACTGCACCCAACAAAAGCAATCTCAAGCCCAACTTCTTCTTGAAGCAAACCGACCCACAGATATGCTCGTATGTTGTAGACCTAATGGAGTCGAAATATCAGCTAAGTAAATATCACCAACGCTTCAACACCATAGTGCCAGAAGAAGAGCAACTCGACGAACTTGTGCCACACATAATGAACGAGATGCGCCTAAAAAAACTGCTCACAGAGATAGACAAGATAAAAGCCGAGCTAAAAGATGCTGAACAAAACAACGCACCCTTGGAGACGAAAACCGAGATAATGAAGCGCCTAATGCTCTATAATGAGGTAAAACGTCAAATATCGAAACGCGCTGGGAATAGGACAGTTATAAAACTACGATAAAAAAATATAGAAAAATAGCTTAGCAAACGCTTGCATAATTAAAAAAAAAACGGCAACTTTGCATCGCTTTTGACAGATGAGGCGCGCCAATGCCACCCTTCTGGAAGCAAAATTGAAAACTTATCTTTTGAAATAAGTAGGGCCTATAGCTCAGTTGGTTAGTAGCACCTGACTCATAATCAGGGGGTCGCTGGTTCAAGCCCAGCTGGGCCCACAAAACAGAAAGAACTTCATCTATATTATTAGGTGAAGTTCTTTCTGTTTTTTAGTTCTTCAAGTTTCGCAAGTAAAGCAACTCTGAAGGGGCGAAATATTATAGGCAGGTGGCAGATCGTAGTGTCCTTCCCTACAAATCATGCGCTCTACACAATATTAGCCCCGAAGGGGCGAAAGAACAATAACGCACAATTGCAATCGCTCTTTCGCCCCTTCAGGGCTTATTTTATGTACATTCTCACTTACAAGAGTTGAGTTGCCATAATATATCAATGCAACATCACATTATCTCTCTATCTCTGAAGCCTATCAGATACAAAATAGTATCTAAGCCATTTTCTGATATGGCATGTTGCGCTGTAGCTTTCACTTTGGGCTTGGCATGGAAAGCTATACCAAGTCCGGCTAACTGTATCATTGGCAGGTCGTTAGAACCATCGCCAACTGCTATCACTTGTTCCAGATGTATCTCTTCTTTGAAAGCAAGCAGCTTGAGCATCTCTGCTTTTTTGGCTCCATCCATTATTTCGCCAATATGCTTGCCCGTGAGTTTACCATCTTTCACCTCCAGTTCGTTGGCAAAAACATAGTCGATACCAAGTTTATTTTTTAGGTGATTGCCAAAATAGCTAAAGCCACCTGAGAGAATAGCTGTTTTGTAGCCATATTTTTTTAGTGTGCGGAATAGTCGTTCTGCTCCCTCAGTAAGTGGCAGATTTTCAGCAATCTCCTTCATTACAGACTCATCAAGACCTTTGAGCATAGCTATTCGACGCTCAAAACTTTGTTTGAAATCGATCTCGCCACGCATAGCTTGTTCGGTTATGGCACTTACCTCGTCAAACACACCTGCTCTGCGCGCCAATTCGTCAATCACTTCGGTTTGTATGAGCGTAGAATCCATATCGAAGCAAACCAAGCGGCGGTTGCGACGGAAACTATTGTCGGCCTGAAATGCTATGTCGACGCCCGTTGTCTTTGACACCTCAATGATGTCTTTTTGTAGCTTGGGTACATCAGTTGGCACGCCACGTACTGAAAATTCTACCACGCTCATCACGTTCTCGCCATCATCGCCTAACGGACGGCGCCCTGACAGACGCGATATTTGGTCGATGTTGAGTCCTTGCTCTGATATTATCTTGGTTACTGCGGCTATGTGCCTACCTTTGAGGTGTCGAGCCATAAGTGTGATGATGTTGCGTTGCTTGCCTTGCTGCGACACCCATTCGCTATATCTTTCGAGCGGGATGGGGGTAAATTTTATGGTGATGCCTAATTCGTAGGCTTTGAAGAGTAGGTCTTTGAGTATTGATGATGACACTGACTCGTCTGACAAGCCAAAGAGTATGCCGAGCCCAAGGTCGTTGTGGATGGTGGCTTGTCCCATATCAAGTATGTCGACATTGTGCTGCGCCAAGACTTCAGCCAATGAGGCTGTTACGCCCGGGTGGTCTTCGCCTTGCACATTCATCAGTATCAGTTCTCTTATCTTTGATGTCATTTGGTCTTGTTGTTAAGTTGTTTGCAAAATGCAGCCATATTGGCAATACTTTCGCTGAGAGTATGAAATTTTATATCTATTGTTTTCTTTATTTTTTCAGCACTATAAATATGTTGTCCGCCCATTGTTCGCACGGTTTCAAAGGTGAGTGATGCTTTTGTACCTGTAAATATTTCGCCTATTCTGCAAGCGATAGCTGCTACGTAGAGTTGCCATGAGCGAGCTATGCGTTGTGGTGGTGTTGTGCCAAAATTCTGAGCAAAAATATTTTGCACGTTGCGCACTGTAGAATTTTCGCCTACAAGAATAAAACGTTCGTTTCTGACATTGCTCTCGATGAGCGCGGCTACCGCAAATGCCACATCGCGAGCATCGACGTAGCCCGTTTGTCCGGCGGTGTAGAAGTTTGTGCCACGTTGCATTGTTGCAGCAATAAGTCCGCTACTACGCGTTGGTGAGCAGGGACCAATAACTACGCCCGGATTTACTATCACGGCCTTCAGTCCGTTTTCTATACCTCGCCACACCTCCATTTCTTGCCTAAATTTGCTCTGCGAATAGACACTACGGCGAGCATCGGGCTGGAATGGGGTATCTTCGTTGATGGGGGTATTGTCAGAAGTATGTCCTAAAGCACCTATTGAACTTATATGGCAAAATAGTTCGACATTGGCTTCGGTAGCAGCAGAAACGAGGTTGGCTGTACCCTCTACGTTTACTTGCCACATTTGTGCATGCTCGTTATGGCTAAACGACACCATTGCGGCGGCGTTGCACACGATGCTAATGTTTGTCATAGCATCGCGAACAGATAGGAGGTCAGTTATATTGGCTTCGCGCCACTCTATTTTGTCCCAGAGAGACTCTTTGCCATAGTAGGCAAACACTTGTTTTGCTATGCTACAATCAGATGTAGTGCGCCTCAAGCCGCAAACATTATAGCCTCGGCTGAGTAGCTCTATCATTATGTGGCAACCGACCAATCCGGTGGCACCTGTTACAAGAATTTTGCCTGTTATATTCACAACTCAAAATTATGCTTGCTTTTTCTCTCTGCTCCGATACCAAACGACAAACAATGCTGAAGCTACAACAGCTACAGTTGCTCCAATTATGTAGCCCTTTTCAGGCTGATTGGGGAAGAGTCCGAAGCTCTCTGGCGCTACAAATATATAGGTGGTGCAGACAGCCGTCATAAATATGGCGGGGATGAGTGTTATCCAGAAGTTTTTGTTGTTCACAACCAAATATACGGTGATGCTCCAAAGTGTAAATACTGACAGTGTTTGGTTGCTCCATGCGAAGTAGCGCCAGATGATGCCGAAGCCTGCTTTATCGCTAAGGCTATAGATGAGTACACCTATTGTTGCTGCGAATATAGGCAAGCTCACAATTAGGCGTTTGCTTATGCTTTTTTGCTCCAGATGTAAGAAGTCGGCTACTATCAGACGAGCTGAGCGCAATGCTGTATCGCCCGATGTGATAGGTGCGGCAACGATGCCAAGCATAGCCAAAATGCTACCAAACAAGCCAAGCCAATTTTCTGAAATAGACTTAGCCACAGTAGCTCCGTCGACAGTGATGGCGATGCTACTATTTTCGCTAAAGAAATATGTGGCTGCAGCAGCCCATATTAGTGCTACAATGCCCTCTGTAACCATTGCGCCATAAAATACTGGGCGACCATGTTTCACTTGCGTCATGCAACGTGCCATGAGTGGCGACTGTGTGGCATGAAATCCGCTAATAGCTCCGCAAGCTATGGATATAAACATCATTGGGAAGATGGGGTTGCTTTCGTATTTTGTACCAAAACCCTCCCACATTTCAGGCAGTGCAGGATGATTGACGTAGAGCATTGCCAATATGCCTACTGCCATAAAGATGAGTGCGAATGCGAAGAGTGGGTAGACCTTGCCGATGATTTTATCAACGGGCAAAAGAGTAGCCAAAACGTAGTATGTAAAGATGACAAAGATCCATGTCAGAGCATCGTGCAAGGTGGCAATGCTACTCCAATGTTGGAGTGAGAGCTGAGCGAGGATGCCAGCTGGTCCGCTCACAAAGACGGCTCCAACCAATATCATAAGAAGTATGGTGAAGATGCCAAAAACTGTTTTTGTTTTTTTGCCCAAATATCTGCCAATGATTTCAGGCAAGCTCTCGCCATCGTGCGAAAGTGAAATCATGCCTGAGAGGAAGTCGTGGACTGCGCCAGCGAATATTGTGCCTAAAACAATCCAGAGATAGGATGCAGTACCGAACTTTGCGCCCATTATTGCACCAAAAATTGGTCCGAGTCCGGCAATGTTGAGGAATTGTATCATAAACACCTTCCAAGTAGGCAAGGCTATAAAGTCGACACCATCAGGGTGAGCTATGGCAGGTGTTGGTTGTGAATAATTGGGGGCAAATATTTTTTCGACAAAAGCCCCATAGAAAATATATCCGCCAATAAGCAAAAGTAGTGCGATAGTAAAGGTTATCATTGGTTTAAAGGGAATTTTAAAAACTTTGCAAAAATAGTAAAAAATAGTAAAAGCCGAACCTTAGTCTGATTCGGCTTTGTGTATGTTTTGGAGTTGTAAGAATTTATCTTTTGCTGTTTTTCACATTGCTAATAAACTCGTCGAAGAAGCTCTCGGTGTCAGTTGGTCCGCCACAGGCTTCGGGGTGGAACTGTGTAGAGAATATTGGCAATGTTTTGTGTCTGATACCCTCGCAAGTACCATCGTTGATGTTGATGTAGCTTGCTTCCCACTCAGCTGGCAATGTTTTGAGGTCGATAGCGAAGCCATGGTTTTGGCTTGTTATGTAACATTGGTTGCTGCCATTTTTTATTACTGGGTGGTTGTGTGCGCGGTGTCCGTAGGGCAATTTGTATGTAGTTGCGCCAGCTGCTAAGCCAAGTAATTGGTTGCCGAGGCAGATGCCAAATATGGGTTTGCCTGTTTTGATTGCTTTGCGGATGTTTTCTATTGTTGCCTTGCACATTTGTGGGTCGCCGGGACCGTTGGAAAGCATTAGTCCATCGTAGTCGATTTGGTTGAAGTCATAGTCCCAAGGCACGCGCACTACTGTAACGCCACGCTTGAGTAGGCAGCGGATGATGTTGTATTTAGCGCCTGTGTCGACCATAGCTATTTTTAGGTTGCCATTGCCGTAGGTTTGCACCTCTTTGCAGCTAACTTGTGCCACAAGGTTGTCTTTGTTGGGGTCGTGCAGTTCTACGCTTTGTCCTTCAAATTCTATTTTGCCAAGCATTGCACCTTTTTCGCGTATTTTCTTTGTGAGTTCGCGTGTATCGATGCCCCAGATGCCCGGTACGTTGTATTCTTTGAGCCATTGTCCGAGGCTTTTTATTGCGTTCCAGTGGCTATATTCTTCAGTATAGTCTGATATTATCATTCCAGCGATGTGGATGCGGTCAGACTCGTAGAATAGTGGTAATCCGTTTTCGTCGGTTGTGTCGCGTGGTACGCCATAGTTGCCAATGAGTGGGAATGTTGAAACTAAGATTTGCCCTGCATAGGATGGGTCAGTAAGGCTTTCAGGATAACCCGTCATAGCGGTGTTGAATACGACTTCGCCGGCTGATGATTTTTCGGCACCGAACGATTTACCTTCGAAGACGCTACCGTCTTCCAAAATGAGTTTGACTTTTGTAAAATCAGACATTTCTTTGGTTTATTATTTTGTTCTTAACAAACTTATATGGCGTTGTTTTGAAATAAACATATTTTTCACACCACCTTGCAAAGGTATGAAAAAAATAGCAATTCTGATTATTAGAGGCTTTTTTCGCTTCGCTGCAATAATTTTCTTTACGCTCCGTGCCAAAGGCGACAACCGCGAAGTGAAAATCAGGTTTCGTACTTATTGTGGGAAAGCAATTTGTTGGTTGTATTTCTTTCGCTACTTCACTTGCGAAAGTTGAGGAGGTTGAGTTATCTGTACAATAAAACTCATAAAACCGAAAAAGTTTTCAGTTTGGCATAGCTTTTGCAAAGAGCTTTATCAAGAACTTAACCATCAAAAAAAACTTAAAGCCATGAAAAAGATGATATTTTCAGCTATTGTGGCAACAGTTTGCTGCATAGCTAACCCACAGATATTGAAAGCTCAGAAACTTATCAAGGGCGAGTCGACTACAGGACACATTGCTTATCAGAATGGCGAGCAGCTGGTATATACAGTGAAGTATGGTTTTGTAACTGGCGGTAGGGGTATTTTTACGGTGCGCGACACAACAATAAATGGTATCAAGACGAATCATATAGTGGTGCGTGGCGAGACGACTGGCATAGCCGATGTGTTTTATAAAGTGCGCGACTCGTATGAAAGCTACGTTGACTTGCAAACGCAATTGCCTATTTTGGCCATCAGAAATATTAGCGAAGGTAGGTATAAAAGATATGAGGAGGTAACTTATAACCGCTCTACATCTACCGTTAATTCTACACGTTCGGGGGTGGCAGATGTGCCAGAATATACGCTTGATATGGTTTCAGCATTTTATCATGCTCGGAATAATACGTTTAATGACAATCTTGTAAAAGGTGACACAATAGAGTATATGACCTATTTTTCAGGCAAACTTTATCCGCTTGTTATCAGATATTTAGGAAAGGAAGTAGTAAGCACCGATTTGGGTAAAATAGAGTGCTATAAGTTTTGTCCTATAACGGAAGTTGGTCGTTCGTTTAAAAACGAAGATGATATGCACGTTTGGATTTCGTGCGATGACAACCATGTACCTATCAAAATAAGGTTCAACCTCAAAGTTGGTGCATTTGTTTGCGAATTGACACAATATAAAGGTATGAAATATCCGATGAAGAAAGCGTAATAAGTTTGGCGAGTGAAGTAGCTCCGAAGGGGCGAAAGAGCAATTGTGCGTTATGTTCTTTCACCCCTTCGGAGTTGTGCTTTACTTGCGAAAGTTGAAGTTTTTTCTTATGTAACTGACTCAAGTTTCGCAAGTAGAAATGTACTACAAAACAAATTTCCAAACACGGCATTCTCATTAGTCTTTTACTTTTTATTTCGCTACGCTCAATCATCTTCGGGTCTGTGCCGACAGAAAAAGTAACAAAAAGAACTCGTCGCTGTTGCCACT
>CAJONN010000037.1 GCA_905235955.1 uncultured Marinilabiliaceae bacterium | reverse complement strand
AGTGGCAACAGCGACGAGTTCTTTTTGTTACTTTTTCTGTCGGCACAGAAAAAGTAAAATTAATGGGAAGGTCATATATTGGGGACTTGTTTGTAGTACATTTCTACTTGCGAAACTTAAGATATTTACTCAAGTTTTGCAAAAAATTATATGAAACAACAACTCGTTATAGAATCAGATGGCGCTGAAGGTTTTATTGCATATATGCCTGACACTCCAATAGTTACCTACGGCACTTCGGTTGATGAGGTGATGAACAATGTGCTTGCACTTGTTGATGAACACAATGCCCAAAATTTGCCTGCTGACCATCTGACAATAGGCGATGTGCTAATGGAAGCAACTCCAGAAACCGACTCTGACGAATAGCGGCAGCTCCCACGATAAAATACTGAAAATCAATGTGCTTCGAGCCAATTATGTCCGATACCCACTTCAGCCAATAAAGGCACTCTGAGCATATTGTTGCCATTGGCATCGAAGGCTGCATGCTCCATAAGGTTTTGCACCAACTCTTTGAGCTCATCTACCTCATTTTCAGGCACATCAAACACAAGTTCGTCGTGCACTTGCAATATCATTTTGGCTTGCAAATGGCGCTTGCGTATTTCGCGGTCGATGTTGATCATGGCTATTTTTATTATGTCGGCAGCCGTACCTTGTATTGGTGCATTGATGGCATTGCGCTCAGCTACACCACGCACTACAGAGTTTTGCGAATTGATGTCGTCGAGCTTGCGCTGCCTACCAAAAAGTGTTGCTACTGCGCCATTCTGCTTAGCATTGTCTATGCATTGGTCCATATATTGGCGCACGCCACTGAAGCTTTCAAAATATCCATCGATAATTTCTTTGGCCTCTTTGCGTGGTATGTCGAGTCGCTCAGCAAGTCCGAAGGCACTGATGCCATATATAATGCCAAAGTTGGCTGTTTTGGCTTTCCGACGCATATCTTTCGTCACTTCGTCTATTGGCACTTTAAACACTTTGGCTGCGGTGGCTGCATGAATATCTTCGCCTCGTTGAAAGGCTGCAATCAGATTTTCGTCGGCACTAAAATGAGCCATAAGGCGTAGCTCTACTTGAGAGTAGTCGGCTGCCAAAATAACGTGGTCAGCACCAGATGCCACAAAGGCTTTGCGTATCTCCTTGCCATTTTCATCGCGTATAGGGATGTTTTGTAAGTTGGGATTGGTGCTCGACAAACGACCTGTAATAACTACCGTTTGGTTGAACGAAGTGTGTATGCGATGTGTGCGCTGATTGATGAGCTTTGGCAATGCTTCAGAATAGGTATTGAGAAGTTTTAGCAATCCGCGATAGTTGAGTATTTCTGCCACTATGGGGTGCGAATGCGACAACTTGACAAGAGTATCTTCGTTGGTAGAATATTGTCCGGTTTTTGTCTTCCTGACTGATGTATCTATCTTTAGTTTTTCAAAAAGAATTTCGCCCACTTGCTTCGGACTGCCAATATTGAATGTGGTGCCAGCCAACTGATATATATGCTCTTCGGTGGTAGATATTTGCTGTTTGAGATTTGCAGAGAAGGCATTGAGGGCGTTTGTATCAATGCTCACTCCAGCGCATTCCATGCTTGCCAACACTGGCATAAGTGGCATTTCGATGGTATCAAAGAGGTGTTGCAATTCGGCATTGTTGCTAAGTTGCTTGCTAAGGCATTGCCATAGTTGCAAGGTGATGTCAGCATCTTCAGCAGCATACTCTTTTATCTGCTCAAGTGGCACATCGCGCATATTTTTTTGTTGCGAACCTTTGCCTATTAGCTCCTCAATTTCTATGGTGCGATAGTTGAGAAGTGTGGCAGCCATATCGTCCATGTTGTGGCGTTGCCCCGGACTGAGCAAGAAGTGAGCTATCATAGTGTCGCGCAAAGTGCCTTTTACCTCTATTCCGTAATTTTGTAGCACCAAGATGTCGTACTTCATATTTTGCCCTACTTTTACTATTGTTTCTGATTCAAATATAGGTCTGAAGTATTGCAAACGGCGTGTAGCTTCGTCGTGGCTATTGGCAGAAAAAAGGTCGTCGGTGGTGCGAAACGGAATGTAGTAGGCAACATGTGGTTCGGTGGCAAACGAAAGCCCGACAATATCAGCTTGCATTGCGTCTACTGATGTTGTTTCGGTGTCGAAGCAAACTAGTGGAGCTTGGCTTAGTTGTGCCGATAGCTGCTGTAGTTCTTCATCAGTTTGCATTACGATGTATTTGTGAGCTATGGTTTTGGCACTTTGTAGCTGAATGTCAGGTTCGGCGGGAACTTGAGAAGTTGTGGTTGACGGTTCGGCATTGTTTTGAGCAAAAAGCCCACCAAGTACAGCCTCTTCTGGAGCAAAAATTGCGTCGATACGAGGCATTACGTTTCTGAATTCGAGTTCGGCAAAGAGTTGTTGTAGCTCAGTGCGATTGGGCTTTTGTAGGCTTATTTGCTCAAGTTCTACGCTGATAGGCGCATTGGTAACTATGGTTGCCAATTTGCGTGAAAGCATCACTTGATCTCGGTGTTGTTCAAAGTTATCTTTCAATTTACCTTTGAGCGTACTGATGTTAGCATATATGCCATCTATTGAGCCGTATGTTGCAAGCAATTCTTTAGCACGTTTTTCGCCTACGCCCGGGCAACCGGGAATATTGTCTGACGAATCGCCCCAAAGTCCAAGTAAATCAATTATTTGCTCAGCACGTTGCACGCCAAAATGTTCTTGTATTTCAGCAATGCCCCATTCTACTGCTTGTCCGCTTGGCTGTGGACGATACATTTTTACGTTGTTGCCTACAAGCTGTGCATAATCTTTGTCGGGTGTCATCATAAAAACCGTATCAACCTTGTCGCGCAGCTGCACTGATAGTGTTCCGATAATATCGTCGGCCTCAAATCCGATGCAGTCGACCATAGTTATGTTCATAGCTTGCAAAAAACGCTTGATGTAAGGCACAGCTACTCTGATATCT
Organism: uncultured Marinilabiliaceae bacterium; assembly: GCA_905235955.1. Taxonomy (GTDB): domain Bacteria; phylum Bacteroidota; class Bacteroidia; order Bacteroidales; family Marinilabiliaceae; genus W3P20-009. The sequence goes on along the minus strand of CAJONN010000037.1, from coordinate 9,745 downwards.
TCAGGCTGAGCCTCGCGCTGAGCCTTGTATTGGTCATACATCTGATGCCTAAAAGTAGGTTCGTGGCGGTCAAAAGCAACGGCTATATAGTTTGGTTTGCGCTTAGAGAGCACATCAACTACAGTGTTGACAAAGCCAAATATTGCTGACGTATTGACACCTTGCGAATTGATGCGTGGCGAACGCAAAAAAGCGTAGTAGGCACGATAGATGAGTGCGTATGCATCGAGAAGATAAACAGTGGTCATTTATGATATAATATGTTTAGGATGAGAACAAAGATAGAAAAAATGAGTTATGATTATTTCATCAGAAAACTCCATTTTTTTTAGTTGTGCACAAGCACCTTTTCTTGGGTTACCACTGAGGGTATCTCATGCCTATAATGCGTAACGTATATAAGTGTAACATCGGGTGATGCACAATAACGCTCAATAATGGCTTTTGCAAGGCGTTTTTTGCCTACATCAAGACCATGCAATGGCTCATCGAGAATGAGCAACGAAGGCAATTTTACAAACACTCTGGTAAGAAGCACCAAACGTTGCTCGCCATACGATATTTTTACAAACGAACGCTCTGCCAAATGGTCTGCACCAAATGTTTTCATCCATTCTAAAGCCAATCGTCGTTGCTCATCATTGGGTTTCCGATGCAAACCAACTGTGTCGAAAAAGCCCGTAGCAACTACATCAAGACAGGGCATATCATGTTGATAATAGGTGTGTACATCGGGCGACAAATAGCCAATATGGCTCTTTATCTCCCATATCGACTCGCCAGTGCCACGCTTGCAATCAAATAGGGTTATGTCGTTGGCGTATGCTTGCGGATTATCGCCACACACAAGCGACAACAACGTCGATTTGCCACAGCCATTTTGTCCAAGCAGTGCCCATTTTTCGCCTCGTTTTACAGTCCAATCTACATCTTTTAGTATCTGCTTGGTAAAATACCTCACATTTACCTTGTTCATTATCACCGCATTTTCGTAAGGTTGTTCATCTTTTGTTTGCCCAGTGGGCAATATCTCTACGGGCTTATTGTCGAACATCAGATGATGTAAATCTGTATCATTCAAGAAATCAGTTCTGCTCATTAGTGGCAATACCGTCATATTGCTTACTGGTATTATTTCGCTTACAAATGCAGGTACATCGGCAGGGTTGGAGAGAATGAGAATAATTTGAATGTGCTCGTTGTCTGACAAGTTTTTGAGCAATTCGTTCACCACATCTCTACTGCCTGCATCAAGACCAATATACGGATTGTCAATAATAAGAACTTTGGGCAACGACAGCAACGACCTGAATATCTGCATTTTCCTCAACTCACCACTCGATAAAAAGATGAGTCTTTTTTGCAATATGCCATCTATCTCAAGTCTCTGCGCCAATGAGAGATGCTTTTGGCATTTTTCTGGCCCGATAATGTCGGCTACTATGGGCGAATCGTCGTTTTCAGTAGCATTCCATCGTTGTTGATAATAAGTTGGTTTATTGTCGGCCATCTTGTAAACATCGCGAAACGAGATGCACTTCACCTCTTCTCGGTCGAGCTCACGCCCGTCAACACTTAGCTCTACTACGCTATCTTTCTGACACAATATTTTGCCTATCAGTATATCGCTTAGCATCGATTTGCCAGAACCATTACGACCTACTATTGCTACATTTTTGCCATCAGCTACCAAAAAATTTATTGGTGCTGCGAATTGATAATCAGGGTGTGCCGATATGGCGTTCTGAAGTCTGATTGTTGCCATTGTTTTTTTTAAAACCATTGATTAATACCGCCCTTGTCTTTGCTCACAAGGAAACTATTTATGCCCAATTCTTGTGCTGCTCTGATGTTTGCCTCTGAGTCATCAAAAAACGAGGTTTGTTGTGGTTCTGTTTTATGATAACTTAGCACCTCTTCAAATATCTTTTTGTCGGGCTTGCTTAGGTGCATTTCATGGCTATACCATGTTTTGTCAAATAGCTCTGAGAGCGATGAATAGCCTTGTGCCTTTGAGTCGAAACTGTCAAAATGTATTTTGTTGGTATTGCTCAGCAACACTACCGTATGTTGTTGCTTCAAACGCTCTATAAGCCTCACTGTCGATGCGCTTATCGAGCCCAACATAGCATTCCAAGCCAATATTATTTGTTGGTTTGTGGCGTTTATATTGGCTATTTGGCGCAGATGATTGCAAAACTCATCGGGCGAAATTTTGCCTTGCTCAAAAAGCGTAAATATGCCACCTACTGAGTGACTTTGCGTTACGTGTTGTTCAACGCCACTTATGCCCAAGGCTCTAAAAGCGTCAAGCGTAGCTTGCATGTCGATGTCAATAATGACGTTGCCAAGGTCAAATATGAGCAGTTTGCTCTCTGCTATAGTTCTGTTCATAACAGTATATTGTTGTTGGACTAACGCAAAAAAGCCAGTTGCATTTTTTGACTACAACTGGCTTTTTGAGCAAAAAATATTTTTAGTATTGTGACACAAGTGAAAGCACTGCGCGTGCGCATGCTTCTGACTTGCTATTGGTATAGACGTGAAGTTTGTATGCTCCTGTTTTTGAACAATCTATCTGGAAAGCAGTATAAACCTTGCCACCAACTGAGCTGGTACCAAGCAGTTTATCACCATCATAAACCTCTACAACTACATTTTCAGTGTTGCCACTGCCGTTAGCAATGTTTATCTGATATTTTGTACGGCTATTGAGCACTACTGAATATTTGACACCTTCAGCAGAACCTGCAGAGAGTTTGATATCAAAATCTTTTATGTATTGTTTGTCGCCCATAGCTGCCAAAGCCGACTTCATAAGTTCGTCGCCACACTGAGCCGAAGCTGATGCTGCAAAACTTATGAGAGCAACCATCATCAAAAATAATCTTTTCATAATCTTTCTTGTTTTAAAAACATTAAATTCTAAAAGCTATCACCTAACTGTTTACTACGTAGTTATCCGACAACAAATTTTCTGGCTTCTTTTACTTTTTCTATGATAGCATCAACTTGTTCTGATGTTATTTCAACGTGGCTTATCTCATTTTGTTCTATAACGAGCATACCATCAACCTCTTTGGTAATAGGTTCGCCAAGTTCAGTAGTAATTCTGACGCCATCATATATCTTCTTTATTTCCTCTATCTTAACTACAAGATCTTTAAAGTTTTTGTCTGTCTTGCTATAGTTGTTGAGGATAATAAGCAATATGTTTACAATGTCTTTTTGTTCGCCCAAACGGAGTGTGAGGTCTTCGTCATGAGTTTGCTCTATCACTTGGCTTGTGATGTAGATACCTTCGAGCCATGCGCCTGCTACAATAGCTGTGCTGACGTTAGAGCGTTTCTGATCACGCAAATATTTGTCCATTTGGTTGAAGCTCGATACAGAGAGTTGCTTGAGCGAATCGAGGTTGGTGTTGTTAGTTGCCAAACGTTTGAGTGTTTGGAAGTCGAGGAACTGACCAACGCTAAGTCCGTCAGCAAGGTCTTTTACTGCTACGAGGTACGACACTACAACGGTGTTTTTGTTGAATGTGTTGATGTAGCCCAAGTCGGCACTATAAACGCCAAGGTTGAGTGCACGTTTGAAGCTAGTGTCGTAGTTTTTAATGTTATCAGTTGGATTGAGCATTTGCTGTGAGAATCCGGCACCTGATCTTTTTATTTGGTTAGCCATTTCTACAGGCGATGATATATTCTGAATCATGTCATTCACTACATTTTCAGAGAGCTGTAGTGGAGCTTCTGAAATAGAGTCAGCACCTGACAAATCAAATTCAGTGTTTGATGTGCTACTATTGTTGCTTGTGCAACCTGTCATAATTCCAGCAGTAAGGGCTATGCCAAATGCGATTTTTCTAATCATCATAGTATTGTATTCTTTTTAGTTATTATCTGTATTAGGTTTTTCTGTATTTTCGGCAGCAGCTTTTTGTGCAGCTTCCTCCTTTGCTTTCTTAGCAGCCTCTTCTTTAGCCTTTTTCTCGGCTTCTTCTTTGGCTTTTTTCTCTTTTTCGGCTTTTTCTATGGCGGCTTTCACTGCGGCATCATGCTTAGCTTTTTTGGCTGCTGCACGTTTTTTGTTTAGCTCGTCCATTTTTGCTGCAAACGGAGTTGCTATGTGTTGCCCCATAAACTCAAAGCCTCTGTGTGCCCAGTCATAGTAAAGCGCTATGTAGAGGAATATTGTCAATATCCATATTGATATCATATTGAACCACAATGTGTCCCAATAACGTCCGCAAAAGTATTTTTTAGGAGCAAAAAATTGTGAGCGGAACGATAATATTCCTTCTGGTTCAGGCAACTGATATATAGGATCTACTATTTGTATCAGTTTGTCGCCATCGCGCAAAATTTTATTTTTATCAAATGTTTTACGTACAACCTCCGAAACCGTTTCATTATAAAACGCATCTTTAAGCTGAATGTATTTATCATACTGATTTTCAAGCAAATATTGCGTTACTTTCTCGCGTTTAGCATTGGCCTGAAGGAATATATCGCTATATACTTGTAATAGCTGATCAATATATTCTTTGGTTTGATTGTAAACGCTTATATTGAAAGCTTCGGGCGTAAGTTTTTCCAAAGCCTGAAATTCTATTTGTGGCTGACGACGATTGTGCTCTTTACCAAGTTCGTTTTTCAAGAGAGCAAGGTCGTTGATGTATGTTTCGTCATCGGTCTTTTCCTTCTCATAATAGCTCTTTACTCGCTCTATAGCATTTGTTAGCTCAGGCAAATAATATACTTGTTTGAAGTCCGCCATACTCTCTTGCATCTCTGTTTCAAAGAGTTGCTCTTTGAATGGGTTGTGCTCATACTGATAAACTATCAACCCTTCGTATGCATAGCGCGCTGGTATAAACTCTGCCACAAATGGCACTTTGTCTACTGAAGCTATTGTTTTATTGAGTTTATCAAACGTAAACATTGCACCACCCAAAACCATCTGTGGTATCATGAGCAGAGGTATCATAATGTAGATGGTAACTATGGTGTTGAATGCCGATGATATTATAAGTCCTAATATGTTTGACGATACTGATACGGAGAAGAGCATGAGGAAGAACTCTGTATTCATACCTCTAAACCCTATAACGAAGTTGCCTACCAATATAAAGAGCAACATCTGTATAGCCGACAAACCCATCAGTATGAGTATTTTAGACATCAGATATGCTGACCTACTCAAGTTCAGAAACCGCTCTCGCTTCATTATCTTCGCATCTTTGAATATCTCTTCGGCACTCACAATAAGACCAAAGAATATCGACACGATGATGGCCATGAATATATATATAGGTATGTTTTCGTTTTCTCTGAAGATATAGATGTCAGAGTTCGGATCGACAATATATCTGACAAGATATGCCAACACAAAGCCCAAGAATGGAGCTTCGAGTATGTTCATCAGGATATACTGCGTATTGCTTATTTTAGCCCAAAAGTCGCGACGTGTGTATATCCAAAATTGCCCTATCCACGATGGCAAGTCGAGCGAACGCGGTGGCTCTTCTTCCACACGATCTACTTGTGGCAATACTATGTTTTCCTGATACTTTTTGTTCCACGATGCTGGCAACACCTTTCGCTTGTTTGATGTGCCGCCCCATTCGTCAATCACCTTAGCTTCCAATACGTTGAATACGAGCTCGGTATTCACGTTGCCACACTCACCACATGCGCCTTGGTTCGACGACTGACCTATCTGATGCTTGGTATAGGTGATAGCGCCAACGGGGTCACCATAGTAAACCGGATAACCACCTGTATCAAGTATAAACATCTTGTCAAACATCTTATATATGTCTGACGATGGCTGGTGAATAACTACGAAGACCAACTTGCCGTTTTTGACAGCAAGCTCGCGCAAAAGATTGATAACATTTTCTGAGTCGCCTGAAGAGAGACCAGATGTTGGTTCATCAACAAACAAGATAGCTGGCTCGCGAATAAGTTCGAGTGCTATATTGAGTCGCTTGCGTTGTCCACCACTAATTGATTTGTTGAGGGGCGAACCTACAACAAGGTCTTTGCGTTCGTAAAGTCCTAAATTATCAAGTGTGCGATTTACAAGGTCTTGTATCTCTTTTTCTGATTTGTTTTTGAAGCAGAGTTTAGCACTGTAGTAGAGGTTTTCGTATACAGTGAGTTCTTCTATCAAAAGGTCGTCTTGCGGAATGAGTCCGATGACACCTTCAAGCAGTTCGGGCTGAGTGTGTAGATTGCGCCCATTGATGAGCACTTCGCCTTCTGAGGGTGCTTCGTTGCCACAAAGCACATTGAGCAATGTTGTTTTGCCTGCACCACTGGCACCCATTATGCCTATGAGCCTACCTTCTCGCTCTGCCATGTTGATATGGCGCAAGCCCAAAGCTCCGTTTTTGAAGCGGAAGCTCATATCATTTACTTCGTACGATATTTGGTCGAAGTGTCTGTTGGGAGCAAATTTAGCTTCAACATCGAAGAAGCACATGGTTGCCGATGTGGCTTTGATGATGCTTCGGGTTGGGAATGGCGACACGCAGTCTTGTGCCAATAGGTTGCCGTTGACGTACGACTCGCCTCCGCTATAACGCACAAAATATAGGTCGACGCTTTCCATGTAGAGGAAGAATATTGCGCCTTTTAGTTTACCAGTTTGTATGTGTAGTGCGTTGGTATAGTTTACGTTTTCGCGTTCGTCGGCTATCAAAATGCCTTTATAGTCCATTTTGTCAGCATCGTTTTCCATGCTGAATGCTTTGATAGCCTGAACCTCTTCTTTGCTAAGTTTGAATGCTAAAACTACGCCATCGATGACCTCCATACGACCGTTGATGACCATATCGGGTGCTTTCGACACTGATACGCGTAGCATTTCATAGATGCGGACAAAGATGACAGCTTTTTGTTTTTTTACTACTTCGGGGTCTTTGGTTATTTTGGTCCCGTCGGGTAAAATTTCATCTTTCTCCAGTTCCTTGCTTATCTTGCGGCAAGTGCCTATGATTTTTACTGATTCTGAAGCCTTTACGTCGCCAGTGTTTTCATTTTTTATCACATGACCGTTTTCGTCGAGTCTTACTTCGGCATTTTCATCAAATTTCCGAAGATACAACCCTACCTCTTGTTCGCCGATTTGCGATTGGAGAAAAGTTCGTACGTAGTTTCTCTCGTCATCGCCCACACCAGCATCTTGCTTGGCTATTAAGCCAAACAATTTCATCAATGCTTCAAGAATAGCCTCACTCATAGGTTTTTAATCAAATTCTCAGATAGCATATTTCAGCTACCTGAGAGTTTTGGCATTTATTAGTGTTGAAGTATAAATTACTTTACATTCCAATCTTCATCGCATTCGCAATATTCGAATGGAACTTCTACAATGTCTTCGTATTCTTCGCCAGCTTCTTTGATGTCTTCTTCGTCTTCGCGATAGCACCATTTGATGGTTACATCGCTACCATTGTTCTTTATCTCTTCAAATTTGAGCAAGACGTCGAGCAACACTTTAGAAGATGCTGTGTTGAAGTATTCGAGTTTGAATGTCATGTCGGTATGGTCGTTGGTTTGGTTTCCATACTCAGCAATCCAATCAAGTATAGGCTGATAGAATAGTGTCACGTCTTCAGGCAGTGAACGGCCTTGAATGAGGAATACACCATTATCTTTATCCATTGTGACGCTTGGAGTATCGTCGGTTCCTTTGATGTTTATAACTTCCATTTCTATCCGTTGTTTTTTTAATTTCTTGAAATAGTGGTAATTAGAATAAAGAAGCACAGATCGTCAGTAAGTTCTTTGAATTGGTAGTCGATTTTGTTTCCTGACTTCTTTGCTATATCAATGAAACCGAGTCCTGCACCACCCTTTTCTGATATGTGTCCCTCTTTTATTTGTTGTTTGTATAATGCTGACAAGCCTTCTTTGTCGAGACTGTTGATGCGTTTAAGGCTGTTTTCAAGTGCTTCACGTTTTGAACGTTTTACTACGTTGCCTGTGATGACGTTGTATGATTCATCGCCATGGCTTACGAGCACTATACCTCTGCGTTCTTCGTTTTCGTCATCGGTCATAGGGTCAGCATGCTTGCTGATATTTTGCAGGCATTCTACCATTACGTTGAACACTTTGCGCTGTACTTGGTTCGACTCTTCTGCCTTCACCATGTTTTTTTCGGTCAGTGCGGTGAATGTACGTGTTATTTCTTGAGTAACTACACCTTCGTATACAAGGTTAATTTCGTTAGCCTGCATTGTGTGATACAATTGGTAGGCAAATTCCAAAAAGTCTTGATTCGCTGCTATTTTTGCCATAGTGCTCGGTTTAAAAAAGTGTGTAAATATAGCATTTTTTTTTATAATTCTACTCCTATAAGCAAAACATCGTCTACTTGGCGTGTCCTGATTTCGGCTTCGGTTTCGGTTGCTGTTTGCCTCATCCATACGTTAATGAAGTCATTATGAACTTCTTTATATACGTTTTGTATTGGTTCGTCGGCTGTTCGATCAAGCAAATCTTTGAATCGTTTGGTTTGATATTTTTTCTTTTTCTGACCATCGAGCTGATCGGGCAATCCGTCAGAGAAGACGAAAAATCGGTCGCCTTGCTGATATTCTATTACATTGTTTTCAAAGTCGGGTTCGGGTCGACCGGGCAGTGGTATGCCGCCTATGCCTTTTCGTGAGCCTTTGTATTCGGTAAATTGACTGCCTCGCATGTAGTAAAGTGGGCGGTGTGCGCCTGCAAATTGCAGTTCTTTTTTGTCGGTGTCTATGCGACATAGTCCAAGGTCCATACCATCGCGTCCGTTGTCGGGGCGGTTAGGGTCGTCTTGCTTGAGGGCTTTGCGCACTGCTGCATGTAGCTTGTCGAGGAGCTGAGCTGCGGTGAGGTTTCGGCCTGTTTCTACTATGTTGTTGAGGAGTAGTGTTCCGATGAGCGATAGCAAGGCTCCTGGCACGCCGTGTCCGGTACAGTCTACTGCGGCTATGTAATATATGTTGTCAAAGTGGTAGAACCATGGGAAGTCGCCACTGACGGTATTTTTTGGGAAGTACATCATGAAGGTCTTTGGGAAGTACTTCTGGTAGTCTTGTACATCGGGCAGCAAGGCTTTTTGTATGCGTAGGGCGTAGTTGATACTGTCTTGTATGCTCTTGTTTTTCTCCTTGATTTCTTCCTCTTGTTTCTTCATTTGTGTTACGTCGTGAGCTTGGAAGAGTACTGACTCTAGTTCATCGCCCGACTCGCCAAATTCTGGTATGGCACGCATTTCTACTATGCGTTCTTCGTCGTCGACGGTTATTTCAAGCTCTGACTCAACTTTTCTGTGCGTCTTTTTAAGTTGTTTGAGTGAGTTGGCAATAAACTCTACTATACTCATTGATGAGTCGAGTTCGTTGATCTTCATACTCATGAGGTCAACTATATCTTTCTGCAAGAATTTTGATGCGGCTGGGTTGACGTATACTATCTTACCATTGGTGCTAGTACGTATGATAAGGTCGGGCGAGTTTTCTGAGAGTGATTGCATACGGCTCTTCATTCTCTCTTCGCGCTCGGCACGTATGCGTTCGGTAATATCGCGGGTATTGAATATCAGACCTTTGATGGCGGGGTCGTGCAAGAGGTTTTTTCCTTGTGTTTCAAGAAATATTTTTTCGCCACTTTTCTTCAGATAGGTATATTGTATGGTCATTTCGCCACCGGGTGTATCGAGCAGATAGTCGAACATATTGGTTACACTTCTG
>CAJONN010000036.1 GCA_905235955.1 uncultured Marinilabiliaceae bacterium | reverse complement strand
AGAACAATAACGCACAATTGCAATCTCTCTTTCGCCCCTTCGGGGCTCTCGTTTATTGGTTGATATGTGTGCAGTGGTTTCGCTTCGCTACACCACTGCTTGTGGTCTATCGCCCCTTCAGGGCTAATTTTCTGTATATTTTCACTTGCGAAACTTGAGTAGGTATAATAAAGGGAATGCACATAATCTCATTTTGGGTTGGGGCGTTTTGCTTTTTGTACATACACATAGCTATAAATGCGTATCTGAGAGTCAATAATTAGTCATTATTAAGTATTGCAGTGGCTAATTGATTCCGATACTTTTGTCGCATCAATTAATAACAACAACAGATGAAACTAAAATCTTTTATGGCGATGTTGCTATTAGCGACGTCAGCAATGTGTATCACTTCGTGTGATGATGATGATAATAATAATAATGAAACAGAAGAAGCGACAAAAAGTTATGCAGAGCAAGTGGCAGGATTGTACACGTGCGAGTCGAATCTCGAAAACGCCTATATGTCGTTAGGCTATTATGCAACACAACAGAAAAATGTAACTCTTATTTATGCCGATAATAAGTTGAGTGGTGAGTTCGAGACTCACATTGGTACTATCAGTTTTAGCAACATTACGGTCGGATACGATGGAACGACTTATACACTGACCGATAATGAGGGAAGCATTGCGGTGTCGATGCCCGGTTCGGCTAAGAGTGGTGAATATGTAACAACACTTAGCGGAAGCATTACAAATGGCAAATTGGTAGCAACATGTAAAATAGCAATGGGTGCAATGGGCGAATGGACTATTTATTATAATAACATTCCGAGTGTTGAAACGGCCAAAGTTATAGTTGGCACATACGGCGACTATTCGCTTGCTACAGCCGCATATTTTACCAATATGTATACCAAAGAGAGTGGCTCGGCAGTAGAGATTACAGAAGTGTCGGATACCACAGTAAACGTAGTATTTGAATCGGCTACATGGGGCACTTTTTCGTTTGAGAATGTTGTAGTAAAACGTAACGGAACAACCTATACAATTTCGGCCGAAGGCACAGTTGAAATGGCAGGCATGAGTGGCGCCGTAAGCACTTACGATGCTACTGTCGAAGGTTCGTTTAGTGGCGATGAATATACTATTGTGTTCTCTGTTCCGGCAGTTATGGGTGGCACAAAAGTGTCGGTTTATAATGGCGAAGCTCCAGCCTACGCAGTAGCAGGTAAATATGGTACCTATTCGCTTGCCAATGCTGCATATTTCAAAAATATGTTTACCGACGAAACCGACAAAAGTGTAGTTGTTACAGCCACCTCAACCGACTCGGTAAGTGTTGCATTTACATCGGCCACATGGGGCACATTTGCAATAGCAGGTGCAGTTAAAGCCGAGGGCGATACTTATACTATTTCGGGCAACGGCACATGCCAAATGTCGTCTCACGGATCAGATGCTAAAACTTACGATGCAGAGCTCACTGCCACCATCAATGGCAATGCAACCACATTTGTATTTTCTGTTCCGGCAGTTATGGGTGGCACAAAAGTTACTGTGTATAACACAACTCCTGATGTTGCCTACTTGGTAGCTGGTTCATACACTGGCACAGTGAGTGCATATATAGAGGCCATGGGCTTGGATGCAGGTAGTGCCGAAGATCAGACGTTGAAGATAGCATACGCCGAAGATGGCGTTGTAAGCGTTGCTGTTCCTTCGTTTACTTATAACAACGCAATGACTTTGCCATCGGCCACAATAACAGGCGTAGCAGTAAAAGCCAACGAAGATGGCTCGTATGCTTTGGGCAATTCAGAATTTTCTGAAACTATTACTGTTGACGATGCCGAAAAAACGTATGCAGGCACAATAATTGGCACCATAGCAGCCGATGGCTCAGCCGAGATAGTTTATAATGTAAACTACGGTAATATGCCTATGACTATTACATTCACATTCAAAACAGTATCAGAATAATCTCTATCATGACAATAAACCAACAAGGTAGATGTCTGTTAGAAAAAATCACCATCACGCTGGGAGTAGCAATACTATTCTCGGCGTGTGATGGTATTTTTGAAGATATCTACGACAACAACAAGACAACATCTGACGAAGCAAAAATTACCGAAGGCGAATTTACCGTTGATGCTACAAGCTACACAGCATGGCACTATCTCGACCTCGAAGCCGACTCGATAAGTTTCGTTACATCAGAAATAGAAGCTACCGAAACCGAAACAGGCATTCCTGAAAATTGGACAATAGCCATACACCGCTACGACGTAAAGACAAATGGAGGCGCAGCTGCCGAAACCAATTATGCATCTATTGACGAACTTCAAGCAGCCCTCGACGCCGACCCCGCGTTACTTGCACAACTCAATTTTAGCGCCGACACACTCACCGAAAGCAAAATTATTATTGATATGAGCCACATGATGGATGGCTATCTTATCTATCAAAAATCGTATTACAACGCCGTTATCTCGCGCTGGCTCGACGTCGATACGAGCACTATGCCACCTATCTATACTTTGAGCCACAAGACATACATATTGCGCACTGCCGACGAAAAATATTATGCCCTCTACCTTGTTAATTATATGAACGAGAAATCGATAAAAGGCAATATGACCGTGCAGTATAAGCAGCTGACCATTGAGGAGTGAATTGATTTATAGAATAATATTATGAAGAATTATTTATTGTTGTTTTTATTCTTGTTGTTACTAATAGTAAGTTGCAACGATAACGTAGAAATTTGTTCAGAATTGACATTAGAAACGAATAAAAGTATTATTCCTATTGAGGACGTATATGATTTCGCATCAACAACAAATCCGTCAATATTTCTGACTGAAGAGTTAAACTCTAATAAGAGTTTACAAAGTTTAGATTTTAGTGTTGAAATAATCCAAAATGCTCAATCCGATACTTTATACTACGTTATCAATTATGGTGCTAACGAAGGTTATATACTTTTGGATGCAGCAGCAAATGCCGATTTCCCAATTTTGGCGTTCAATGATACTGGAAAATTCTGTTCTGATAATATTGAAAGCCTTCCCATCAGTAAAGTAGAAAACGATACTGCAGTATTTACATGGTCAGAAGTGGGATTACCAATGTTGTCTTTAGTTGAAAGTCAGTCGTTTAATAAGTCGGGCAAAGGCGATGCGAAGTTAGAAAAATATGTTATGCCCAACGTAGGTAAAAAATATAAGTGGGGGCAGGGAGCAGGTTATAACAACGATGCTCCAAATAAAGCTTCGATAGGTTGTCCAGCAATAGCGATAGGGTTGTTATGTATGCATAATCGGTTTCCACATAAATTTGAATATGACCAAGTGCCAACAGAAATAATTGGTGATGACGGTACAAAATCTAATACACTATCTAAGATGCTTAAAGAGATAGCCGATTATATTCCCAATTACATATGGGGAAAAACAAAAGATGCTTTAAGTGGTGCCGAAGATTCTGATATTATTGTAGGGTTGCACAAAATGGGGTTTTCAAAAGCTGAATACGGGAAAGTTAATATATCAACAATCATATCAGACATACAAAAAAATCAAGCCGTTCTTTTGACAGGAGAACATAAATATGACTATGATAGCCATATTTGGTTTTGTGATGGAGTAACGCAGTTTGTTTGTACAAGAAAAGAAGATAATAGTGACAAGGGAATTGTTACTGCACCTAGTATGTTAAAGCGACGGACATATTTGTATTTCAATATGGGAAATAATGGGAAGAATGATGGTTGGTATTACACTCAAAATTGGGGCGAGTTTTCCTACAAACAGAGAATGTTTACTAATCTGACATATTAAGAATGATAAATAAGTATTGTATAATATTATTTTGTCTATTCTCATTGTCAAGCTGTGGAATACAGAATTTTACACGTACTTATCATAGCTGTTGGATAAAGTTCGATTTTGAATGGGATGATGTTTGGCAAGATACTTCTAAAATTATAAGAGTTGATAGCAGAGGAAGACTTTATGACAGCGGACCTCGATATTGTAGAGAAGGATATTGTTCAGCTAAAAGATGGGAAAGTTGGCAAACGCCTGACCATATCAAGTGGCTAAAAGAATGGTATAAGCTATCATCGAGTAATAGGGTTTATATAAACCATTGGAAGTTTCGTTTCGGCAAACAACAAATCTATTTCAAATACAAAGAGCACCCTGAGGTTATAGATACAATTGAAGTTATAAGATGTTTTGATTGGCATTCAGGTAGTGGTAGATTGAATCTTTTCCCTGAATCTTCATTATGTTTTATTTGGAAAGGTCAAAGTGTAACAACATCAGGGGTATCAAACACAATAAAACATTATTCTGACACAACAAAAATTGAGATGATAATAGGTAACTATATAATGAAAAATAAATAAAATATATGCAACATGTTTTCTCCTAACATAAAACTCAAAATGTTGCTAATTGGAATTTCAATTTTCAATTTTCAATTTTCAACTTACGCCCAAGAGCAAGATTCTACTATCAATCGCGACCTCGAACAAGTTGTGGTTACTGCCACTCGCACTCCCAAAACACTCAAAAGTGTGCCAGTGGTTACTCGATTGATAACCGAAGCTGATATAAAAAAGGTTGATGCAACCAATGTGCAAGACCTTCTGACTCAGGAGCTTCCCGGACTTGAGTTTACCTACTCAATGAATCAGCAAACAGCTATCAACTTGTCGGGGTTTGGTGGCAATTCGGTGCTTTTTCTTGTCGATGGCGAACGACTTGCAGGCGAAACACTTGATAATGTTGACTATACGCGCCTCAATCTCGACAATGTTGGGCGCATCGAAATAGTCAAAGGGGCAGCCTCAACACTTTATGGTTCAAACGCAGTTGGTGGCGTTATCAACATCATAAGCCGAACATCGTCGGAACCATGGACGCTCAACCTCAATGCACGCTATGGCAAGCACAACGAATGGAGGCAAGGACTCGCAACTTCGTTTTCGGCTGGAAAATTCAACAATACACTTTCGGCTCAGCATACCTCCATCGACCTCGTGCACCTCTCTGATAATGCCGAGTCGAGCATATCAAATATTTACGCTTATCACACGTGGAACGTGAAAGATAAACTTGTGTTCGCCCCAACAAGCAGTCTAAAGTTTACTGGGCGTGCAAGCTATTTCTTTCGTGAACGCGAAAGCTCTGAAATAAGCTACGACCGTTATCGCGACTATTCAGCAGGGCTCAAAGGCGATTGGATTATCAGCGACAATAGCGACCTCAACATAAGCTATAGCTTCGACCAATATGACAAAAGCGACTATGCCACGCTTAGCAAAATGGACATTCGCGACTATAGCAATGTGCAAAATATCACACGTGCCATACTAAACCAAAAAATTGGCAATAACACACTCACCATTGGTGCCGACTATATGCGCGACTATCTGATGACGTATCAGTTTGAAAATAACGGCAACAAAATGCAACATACACTCGATGCTTTCGGTCAATTTGACTGGCAAACTACCGACCATTGCTCACTCCTTATGGGCATTCGTTACGATCATTTTTCTGAGGCCGATGCCAACAGCATAACGGGTAAAGTGGCCGCTATGTACAACACCAAGCACTGCTCGCTACGCCTCAACTATGCTGGCGGATTCCGTGCGCCAACACTCAAAGAGATGTATATGAAATTCGATATGGCATCGATATTTATGATTTATGGCAACGAAGACCTAAAGCCAGAGCGTAGCCACAACTTCTCATTTGCCATCGAACATGCCCAAAATGTATCGTGGATGCGTTATAACATTGTTGGCACAGCATATTACAACCTCGTGTCAAACCGCATCTCAACAGCATGGAATCAAAGTCTCAATGGTATGCGCTATGTCAATATGGCCAATTTGCAAGTGGTTGGAGCCGATATTAATTGCAACATAAAAACCGACATTGGCATTGGGCTTAAAGGTTCGTATGCCTACACCTACGAATACATAAAAAAGGGCGAACCCGAAACATCGAGCACTCGCCCACATACAGCCACTGCTCGCATCGACTACGACCATCAGTGGAGCAACTATGGCTTCAATGTGGCACTGAGTGGACGTTTCCTTTCGTCGGTTACTGTCGATGAATACTCATCAGTTTCGGATTACACATCAACCACATCAGTAAGTTACGATGCTTATACCATTTGGAAACTTACGCTTTTGCAACGAATCTGGAAAGGCATCAACCTGACATTTGCCGTCGATAATATATTTAACTATACGCCAAAGGTTTATTATAGCAATTCGCCCTCAACCACGGGCGCAACATGCACTATAGGCCTCTCGGTGGATGTAGAAAAGTTATTCAATTAATCATATATATTTATATGCGAAAGAGATTAATACTCATAGCGCTGAGCGTAATAAGCTTAGTAGTTATATGTTGGGTGTATACATCGTTTTTGAGTCGCACTCGTATTGCTTTCATCAATTATCAGCCATCGCAGCTTGGCGAAATTGTCCATGCCAACAACACTTGGTTCATCGACATTCGTGAACTCTCGCCAAACAATATTGACGATGTAGCGAAAAACGATATGGTGTTTGTCAATGCTATGGGATTGCATATTACCGAACAGCAGCGCGAAGAGCTACAAAAAGCAGCTAAAAATGGTCTGCCTATATTGTCGACGGCTGTTACTAATCCTGCCAACGACATCAACAATCTTTTCGACGATGCAGATATTTTGAAAGCATATCTTGCTGCTGGCGGACGACGCAACTATCATTCTATGCTTAGTTATGTACGTAAGTATATAGATGGGAAAATAATTGCAGCCGAAGAACCCGATTCGGTGATTGATGTTCCCGAGTATGATATATATCACCCCGACCCCGAAGATGCTTCGAATGAAGCTCTTGGTTTCAATTCAGTAGCTGAGTATGAAGAGTTTCTGAAACACAATAACCTGTGGAGCAAAGGGACTCCACGCATTGTTATCACTGGTTTGCTTGGCAATGGAGCTGATCTCGTGTCGGCTTTTGAGCGTGCGGGTGATGTGGCATATTACATTCCATCGCTGCGAGACTATATTGCCAATGGCCGCCTCGATTCCATCAAACCCGATGCTATTGTTAATATGGCGCATGGTCGTATGGGCGACTATGTTGTTGAGTATCTGCAAAAAAACAACATTCCGCTTTTTGCTCCTCTCAATGTAAATCAACTTGCCGACGATTGGGAGGTCGACAAACAAGGAATGCTTGGCGGTTTCTTATCGCAGAGCGTGGTCACGCCCGAAATCGATGGCGCAATACGCCCGTATGCACTATTTGCCAACTATCTTAATGCCGACAATATTCAAGAAAATCACATCATTAGTGGACGATCTGATGATTTTGTGTCGACCGTAGAAAACCATGTCGCGCTCAAACGTCTGGCCAACAATCAGAAGCGTGTGGCTATATATTACTTCAAAGGTCCCGGGCAAAATGCACTGACAGCAAGTGGCTTGGAGGTGATACCTTCGCTTTATAATTTCTTGCGCCATTTGCAATCAGAAGGATACAACGTAGCCGGATTGCCCGATTCGCCTAAGAAGTTGGCCGATATGATACAGCAGCGAGGCTCAGTATTTGGTACATACGCCGAAGGACGCCAAAAAGAGTTTATGGCATCGGGTTATGGTCAAATAATTAATAGAGATGAGTTTGAAAAATGGACCAACAATTGTCTGACAGAACAGCAGCGAACCGAGCTACAAGCCACTAATGGCGATTTTCCCGGTAATTATCTTGCCTCCGACAATGGCAATCTCGTTTTGCCTTGCATTGTGTTTGGCAACGTGGCTCTTATGCCGCAATTGCCTGCCGGTGGTGGCGATGATAGTTTCAGTATGGTGCATGGCACAAATGCAGCTCCTCCTTATCCATACGTAGCCGAATATTTGTGGGCTCAAAATGCTTTTCAAGCCAATGCTATTGTACATTTCGGCACGCATGGTAGTTTGGAATATACGCCACGCAAACAAAATGCACTTGGAAGCAACGATTGGCCGGTAACGCTTGTTGGCAATCTTCCTCATGTATATCTATACACAATTGGCAACGTCGGCGAAGCTCTTATCGCAAAACGTCGTTCGTATGCCGAGATTGTAAGCTATCTCACTGCGCCTTTTTGCGAAAGCGAGCTTACTTCTACTTATAATGCGCTAAATGCCGCTATCGATAATTATAATCGACTTCCCGAAAATGCTTCTGAAAACCAACGTGCTGCACTTGCCGATGAGGTTAAGCAAATAACTCGCCAGTTGCAACTCGACAAAGATCTTCGCATCGAAAGCCCGAGCTACACCGCTGCCGACATAAGCCGTATAGAGAATTTTGCTGCCGAACTTATAGGCGAGAAGATGCAAGGTTCACTCTATGTGCTTGGCGTGCCATATTCGTCTGCCGATCAGCAATCTACGGTAGTGGCTATGGCTGCCGATGCCATCGCTTATAGCTATTTCAATTTGCAAGTTGTGGCTGGCTTACAGAATAAAGACTTTGTAAAAAAACGTCGTGCTTTTGATGCTAAATACCTCGCTCCTGCTAAACGATATGTGGCAGACGTAATGAATGGAAAGTTGTCGGCAGATAAGCTTTTGAATATTTATGGTATAACGACGGCCGATTTAGAGTTAGCACATAAGGTCGATAGTATAATAAATGCTCCTGCACGTATGCAAGCCATGATGATGAGTGCAGCCAGAAGTAGCAAAAATGCTTCAGGTGCTGCTATGATGATGGGCGGGCAATCATCGTCGAATGGTGCCAAAAATGGTTCATCGATGTCGGCTGCTATGCATGCCAAGATGAAAAAAATGGCGCGTGGCATGTCGCCCGAAGAGATGCTCGAAAAAGCCAAAGAGATGGGGGCTCCCCCCGAAGCTCTCGAAAAAATGCGCGCCAAGATTACCGGCAAGTCCATTGACGGTAGCACTATGATGATGTCGCGCTCTAATGTGCATTTAGAGCAGTCGACTAAGGATTCTGCTCGAGCTATCCTCGAGTTGGAACATTCGATAGCTAATATCGACAATTATACTAATGCATTGATATATAGTACAAAAAACGAACTTGGCTCTGTATCTAATGCCTTGAATGGTGGATATGTGTCGCCGCAACCGGGTGGCGACCCTATTGCCAATCAAAACGTATTGCCTACAGGTCGGAATATGTATGGTATAAATGCCGATGCTACACCATCGGAGTTGGCATGGCACACTGGCGTAGAATTGGCTCAAGCCACTATCGATGCCTATCGCGCTGCGCATGATGGTAATTATCCGCACAAGGTGAGCTATACTTTGTGGAGTGGAGAATTTATCGAGACACAAGGTGCTACCATTGCTCAAATTCTGTATTTGCTCGGCGTAGAGCCAATTCGAGATTTCTTTGGCAGAGTGAACGACCTACGGCTTATTCCTTCTTCCGAACTCGGTCGCCCGCGTATCGATGTAGCTGTCCAAACTTCTGGCCAATTGCGCGACTTGGCTGCTTCGCGTCTGTTCCTCATCAATAGAGCTGTAAGTATGGCAGCCGAGGCTAACGATAGTTCGCTCAATTCCAATTATGTGGCCGAAGGTATGGTTGAAGCCGAGAAATATCTCACCGATAAAGGTGTGCCTCCTCTCGAAGCTCGTCAGGTGGCTCGTCATCGTGTGTTTGGTGCTCAAGGCGGAGGCTATGGTACGGGCATTCAGGCAATGGTGGAAAAGAGCGATGCTTGGGATTCGTCAAACGATATTGCCACAACTTACCTCGACAACATGAATGCCTTCTATGGCTCGCAAGAAGAATGGGAACAAGTGAATAAATACGCCTTCGAAGCGGCTCTTACGCATACCGATGCCATTGTGCAACCTCGCCAGAGTAACACTTGGGGGGCGCTTAGCCTCGATCATGTATATGAATTTATGGGAGGCATGAGTGCTGCTGTGCAACAAGTTACAGGTTCAACGCCAGATGCCTATTTTTCCGACTATCGTAATCGCAATCATGCTCGTGTGCAGTCGCTCACCGATGCCATTGGCGTTGAAAGTCGTGCCTCTCTGCTTAATCCTGCTTACATTCAGCGACGTATGAAAGGTGGGGCTTCGTCGGCCAACGAGATTGCCGAAATGGTTGCCAACACCTTTGGTTGGAATGCACTTCGTCCTGACGCTATCGACAATTCTCTCTGGGATAGAATCTACGATACATACGTGAAAGACCAGTATAATTTGGGCGTGCGCCAATATTTTGAGCGCGAAAATCCTTCGGCTTTGCAAGAAATTTCGGCTGTGATGCTCGAGAGTGCGCGCAAACAAATGTGGAACGCTTCGCGTGAGCAGATCGCAGAGTTAGCAAAATTGCATACCGAACTCGTCAATACATACAATCCAAGTTGTTCTGGCTTTGTGTGCGACAATGCTAAGTTGCGCGATTTTATCTCTAATATTGTGGCCGACAAAACGCAAGTGTCCGATTATCAGCAGCGTATAAACACTATTCGTAGCGCTACTGCGGCATCTGACGATAATGCCACTACTCTCAAAAAGGAGAGCTTCAACGCTCAGCAGCAAACCGAAATAAACGAAGTCTCGCCGTTGTTTATAGTGGCGTTAGTGGTTGCCTTTGTCATCATTGTTTTGGTTGTTGTTCGCCGTCGGCGTAGAGCGTGAGTGGTATGATTGTGCTTATACTTATTATATTGACAATAAGTCTATTGCTGTATCTCTTTCGCCTTTCGCTTTGCGGGTGGATATATATTGTTTCCTATTCACTATTATCAGCATTGATGGTTGGTTTAGCTTGGCGTTGGGCTGCAAGTCAGAGCGGTCAGCAAGTGTTGACACTACTTGGCAATGCCGATGAGATGCTAAATGTGGCTGTGCTATTGAATGTTGAAGTGGTTGTGCATTTGACCTTTTGCATACTTAGTGCGCACAAAAATAGGCTTACTCTACTACAGAACATTGTCTTTCAGATCGTAAGATTTGTTCCCGGAGTGTTCGCCTTCTTGTCTCTCATTGCGCTCGAAGTCTATACCATGGTGTCGAATCCAGGAATCGACTTTCAGACAATAGCTTGGCTTATGGCATTTGCCATACTTTTTATTACTCCCATAGCTACTTTGAGTTTGCGCTACTTCTTCCCCGAATACGAGTTGCGTCTGGAGATGATTTTTCATATATCTATAATGATGATGCTTTTGGGGGTGATAGCTACGGTAAATGGCAGAACTGCAGCTGTAGCAACCGCCAATACCGATGTCGTCTCTTCGCTTAGTGTGGCTGCTCTGCTTATGCTTGGCATAGCAGCTGGAGTATTGAATTTTTACATAAAGAAAAAAAATAATAATAAAAACAACAAATGAGCTATATATCAAACATTTTATACTGGATTTCAACAGGTCTGCTTGTGCCTGTTGTGCTTATGCTAATTCTGTTTTTCTTACGTTCGCTACTACTTATTGGCAATTTCTTTGGACAATATGTAGCAATGCATAAAACATATAAAGAAATCTCACAAATATTAGCATCGGTCGACACCTCTAATGTGTTAGAACTCAGCACCCAATTGCCCATAAAAAGTTCTATACCTATGATAAATGCGGCTAAAGCTATTATCATACATGCTGATAGCGACGCACGAATAGAACTTGAATTGGCAAAATATGAAGATGTTGCCGAAAGCGAGATATCATCGGCCAAAACACTTGGCAAGATGGCTCCTATGTTTGGTCTTATGGGCACTCTTATACCAATGGGTCCTGCTCTTGTTGGTCTTTCGGCTGGCGATATGACTTCGATGGCTTATAATATGCAAGTGGCTTTTGCTACAACGGTGGTAGGACTTTTCTCTGCTGCCATCGGTGTCGTTATTCTTCAAGTAAAGCGCCGCTGGTTCAAACGCGACATGGCTAATCTGCAATTCATTGCCGATCTAATTGCTGAACGAAAAAATATGGAGGGCTTGCAATGAAACATTTTCGTCGTCGTGCGCATTTTACCTATTCAGATGACGATGTTGATCCAATGTCGACAGTTAGTAATCTGTTCGATGCTGCAATGGTGTTTGCCGTTGCTCTCATGGTGGCAATAGTTACGCATTTCAATATGCAAGAGATGTTTTCTAAGGATGATTTTACGGTAGTAAAAAATCCCGGCACCGATAATATGGAGATAATCACCAAAAAAGGAGAAACCATTGAGCGCTACACGCCATCGGAGAGTCAACATTCGCAAGCATCGCGTGGCAAACGAGTAGGAGTTGCCTATCAACTTGAAAATGGTGATGTTATCTATGTGCCTGAGTGATAGTATCTTCTTGTTGTTTAGAGGAATGCGAAAGACACTATAATAATTATGTTAATAAATGTGAAATAGTATTACATTTGTGTCGGTTTATTGCTTTCGCATTATATTGAACAAGGAAAGTTCATTCAAGAATATCTTAACGAGTTTTGCTACAAGTTCAGACCGAATGTATTTTGGAGATAGGCTGTTTGACGGGTTAATGCTTGCCTCTATTTCATGCACTCACTGAAAATCTGCGTTATATAAGCGAGGGTCAAAACGGAAAATTTACATTTATTATTTTATAATTATCTTGCACACAGAACTTATAACTTATAACTTATAACTTATAACTTATAACTTATAACTTAGAACTTATAACTAAAAAAATGGCCGATAAACCATACATATATAAAT
>CAJONN010000035.1 GCA_905235955.1 uncultured Marinilabiliaceae bacterium | reverse complement strand
ATGAATGGGGAAAATTTACAATATCAGCGAAAGGCTTAATGTATAGCAATAGCAGTTGTTTAGCTCAAAACTTACTACTTACGCATCCTTATTATATCTAATGCCAATGAGCAATGCATCGTCGGTTTGTTCGTAGGGCATACCTGTGTCGGTGAGGCTTTGTGTCTCAAGTCGCCAACTTGCAAATGACAGCTCTATCTTGGTTTGTTGCACTGAGAATGGCTGGTTGTGGATGTCAGCGAGCAGTGTTCTCAAGCGTTTTGAAGTGTATTTGTGCAAGTGGTTTTGGCTGTCGTAGCCAAATTGGTCGGTCATGCCATCGGTAAAGAGGTATATTGTGTCGCCATTTTGCAGTTCTACATCGTGGTTGGTGAAGTGCTCGGCAACGTTGTAGTGTGCGCCTATTGGCATACGGTCTGGGCTAAATTTCATAGCCTCGTGGTTGCGCACAATGATGATAGGGCGGAAGGCACCTGCGTAGCTAAGCGATTGTGTTTCAGTGTTGATGATGATGAGTGAAATGTCGATGCCATCATGGTTTTCGTCTTCCTGAGCGTGTTGGTGTAGCACATTCATAAAGGTGCTGCGCATTTGGTCGAGCATGGTGGCGGCTTTTATCTCTTTGTTGGTATATCGGGCTGAAATGTCGTTGAGTATTGATATGCCCAGCATACTAAGGAATGCACCCGGCACGCCATGACCTGTACAGTCGGCCACGGCAAGCATTTTGAGGTTGCCTACCTGAGTTGCCCAATAGAAGTCGCCTGAAACAATGTTGAGTGGTTTGAATATTACCATGTGATTGCCAAATATGCTATTCATCTGACCTTCAGATGGTAGCGCAGCTTGCTGTATGAGGCCGGCATAGTTTATGCTGTCAGTAAGTTGCTGGTTGACTTGGCTAATGATGTTGTTTTGTTCTTGTACATTGATGCGTTGTTTCTCAATTTGTTCTTTTTGCTGCTCAAGGTATTCGTTTTGCACCAAAATCTCCTCTTTCTGTTTCTCGAGTTCGTTGTTTTTGATGTCTAAGGCTCGGTATGCTTCTTGAGTTCGTTTGTAGCTTTTTATTGTGCTTATTGAGAATATTACGAGGAAGAAGAGTAGTATCGAGCCACAAACTATGATGATAGTGCGCAGGTGTTTGTCGCTTTCGTAGTGTAGTTCGCGTTCGCGTAGTTGCATATTGAAGTTGCCTTGTGCCATATAGCGCGATGCTTTGGCTGCATAGTCGTTTTTCTGTAGGTTCGATTTTAGTTCGTTCGATATGCGTTCGTAGTCGAGGGCTTTTTTATATTCGTTTTGTCTTTCGTAGTAGATGCAGTAGTTGTGATATAGATAAGATATGTCTTTGTTTAGCTCTTCGGGCGATTGATGGAAAACAATGTTGAGCGAGTCGAGCATAGCAAGTGTTTTTTTGTCGGCATTTATGAGGTAGTGCAAATATACTTCATGTATGTCGAGTTCCGATATGTCACGCCCCATTTGCTCGCTTAGGTTGTAGGCTAATTGTATATATGTGTAGCAGCTATCAAGTATTTCGTTGCGACGTGGCGTATCGGTTTCATTATCAGCTATTTCTACCAATACGGCAGCTCCCATTATGTATGAGCGCAACATGCCATATTTGTATTTGTTTTTCTCTGATAAGTTTATAGCGGTGAGTATGTTTTCTTTGGCTCGATTTAGGATTTGGTTGTCTTTGACAGTATATTTTGTGTCGCAATATTTCATATAATATGTATATCCTATCATCCAATAATCTTCTGACAGATAATATTGTGACAGATATTGCTCATCTAATTTTTTTGAGCGTTCAATACATTCAAGCGCATCGTCGTAGAGCATGTTTTCAGCAAATGTTTGGGCTATGTTTTTGAGTATGTCGCAAATTTTGCTGGTGTCTTTGAATTCTTCTTGTATTTCGAGTGCTTTCTGATAATATTCAATAGCTATGCTGATGTCGTTGAGCATAGAATATTCGTTGGCGAGCTGATAATAGCTGTTGCCAAGTATCTTTTTGTCGTTGATAGAGTCGGCAATGAGTATTGATTTGCGCGACATTTCGCTGGCTTGCAAATATTTACTGTCGTTATAGTATGCCCAAGCAAGGAAGCTTAGTCCCTGAGCTTCTTGTCCTGGTTTGTTTAGTTTGCGTGATAAGCTGATAAGTTTGTTGGCATATACAATGGTGGAGTCAACGTTGTCATGATGCCGTGCTATGGCTTCAAGTAGTTGTAGCTGTTGTTGCTCATCAGAGGTGTGGTTGTAGACGTTTATAAGGCTGTCGACCAATACTCTCTCTTCATCAGTGGTCAGTTGTGCCTTGGTGTCAATAGCATCAAATATTGATGTTGCAATGAAAAATAATGGTATTAAAACCTTTATTGTTGTCATTTTTTTTAGATATTTTACAGACGAACATAGGCAAATGTAACTAAAACTTTTTAAGTTTTTTTATAAATGAATATTTTTATTTGACAGTTTTTAGTGTCCGTTGTAAAAATGGTTCATTTTGTCGGTTGTTTGCTTGAATTTGATAGGGTCGATGGCAAAGTTTGTGATGTCGTTGAGTGCAGGGTCGGTTATTTGCACTGAGCCTTCGGCAGTTTTTTCCAAAATGGTATCGCCCTCTATGATGAAGGCAAAGTTGAGTTCTGAGCCTACTATGTGCCAACCTCGACCATCGGTTGTGTCAAGCAGAGTGCCTATGCTATAATCTGAAAATTGGTTGTCGACACCCAAATATTGGTTCATTAATGTTGGTACAATGTCGTAATGAGTGGTGCGATGCTGAACTATATGTGCAGTGTCAGTTGGCGTATGCATTATGAATGGCACGGATGTTTGCCACTGACTGAAGTTGCTATTGTGTCCCCAGAAGTTTTTATGGTTTTCGTTGAATTCTTGTGCATGGTCGCCACTGATGATTATGATAGTGTTGTCGGCAAGGTTGAGTTGCTCTATTTTCTGCAATATTTGTCCAACTAAGTTGTCGATGTAATGGCAACAGTTGCGGTAGAGGTTGAAGTATGGCGTTGGATCAGTATTGTTGTTGAGTGCAGAGTAGTTGGCAAATGTCCACGATGGCTGGAAAGTTTGTGTGAGTTCTTCGGGTAGCTCAGGACTGTGTGCAAGGTCGAAAAATAGGAACGAGAAGAATGGCTGTTTGTTTTGTGCCATTTGTGGCAAGTCGGTTATGAAGTCGGTGGCTATTCGTGTGTCGCGTTCACGCACGCTGCTGCCTTCGGTTTCGGTGCGTAGGTTAGGCACGTTGAAGAATACCACTTCTGAAAATGGCGGATTGTTGAGCGAGGCACTTGGGTAGAAGCGCATATCGTAGTTGAGTTGGAGCATTCGCTCAATAAATAGCGGACTGATATGTTGTGTTTGAAAGTCTTTCCAATATATGTCTGGCACAGAGAAGAAGGTGCTGAAGATGCTACTTCGGGTGCCGTTGCTGCATGTGCGGTGGTTGGTGTAGAGAGTGTTGTTTTGTGCGTAGTTGTAGATGTTGGGCATACATTCAGGCGTAAACGAACGTCGGCTCCATGCATCGATAAAAATCATCAGAATATTGGGCACAGAGTCTGGTGTATGTGTTTGTAGTGCTTGATATGGATAGGTTACATCGCCCGAAGCAGCATTTATGGTTGTTGTTGGCGGAGGTGTTGCGCCAAGTTTTATCATTAGATTGCGAGCTGTGAGAGGGTAGAGATATGGTATGAGTCGAGCACTTTTTACTATTGATGGCGTAGCTACAAACGAGCCGTAGGCGTATGTGAGGTGAGCTCCAATGGTTGAGAGCAATATGGTAGCTATAGTGCCAATTATTGCAGCTTTGCTTAGGTATGTTTTTTATTTTGCCAGATATAAACCACAATGCGCAATATATAGCAATGCTGAGCAATATTGTGCCAATGGCAATTATGTAAAGTTCTGTACCAAAGGAGAATATCTGTGTAGCATTCGGACCCAATATCATGTTCATCACCATACCGTTGATATGAAAACGGTAGATGGCGTATGTTTTTATGTCGATAATGAGGAATATGCTGAATAATGCCATTAGACCTATGGCAACAATGCAAGCAACACGTGGCAACCTGATTTTGAGCAAAATGACAGCAAGTAAAAATGCTGGTAATGAGAATATTGCAGCTTGCGATATACATACCATTGTGTAAAAAGCAAAGCCTTGTGTGTCCATTATGCTTGTTATCTGTGAGTAGAATATCGGTACAAATAGTATTGTGCTGATAATTATTACAGAGAGAATGTAGAAGGTGAATATTGTTCTAATTTGTAAGTTTTTCATTTTTTTGTAGTCTATTGGTTTTAGCTTTTAAGTTTCAGTGTTTCATTATATTGCATTATTCTAAAAAGTCCTATTGCACGTTCTTCCCAGTTGCTTATAAGTGGCACGAACGGAGCAATCACAACATTATGTAGCGTTTGGTTGGGTGGTGGAGCTGTGCCAACTACCAAAAGTGTTGTTGCTGATGGTGTTATGCATTTACTATCGCCCACTATCATAAGCGTGTCGGTTTTTGTTTCTATGAGCATTCCATCATACATAGTTTGTATGTTGGCAGTGGTGGCAAGCATTTTTTGCTCTATGTTGCGTGCTCGTCGGAGGAGCTTATAGTTGGTAGTGTCTGTAAGTATATGGGCACATTGTCTACCTTCTATAATGCTTATTCCCATCTCATCACCTGCACTATATAGCACAATGTCGTTGCGCTGCGAAGTGATAATGCGTTGCACAATACATGAGCCTACAAAGAGTGTGAAGCATGTGCCAACAGTGAGCCACACTTTGCCTATTTGCCAGCTAAACCATTTGTTGCTCACAGCCCAACTGAGGGCATAGAGTGTCAGTAGTGCCAATACACATTGGGCATAGCCAAACGATATGTTTTCTATTACAGCATAGCGCCACGATGCTACCCAACTTATGTATGCCTGAAATAGATTGAGAATAAGGTTGGTAACTATGCCTATATGTATTGCTCCGCCATCTAAAATTGATAAAAATGTGAGGCATACGAGCGGAGCAATAATCCAAATAAGCATTATGTTGTGAATGAGAAAATATACAGGAAACCTATGAAAAGCCAATAGCGATATCGGAGCTGTGGTGGTTTGTGCTACAAGCGACATTGTGCCTGCATTGTATACATATCGACCTAAAACTGTCTGTGCCAACGGATTACGCCCGTTGAATATGTGATTCAGATTGGCCAATCCCCATACGGCTGCAAAGCTAAGCCAAAAGCCTAAATTGTATATGTCGGTCGGACTGATGAGCAGAATGATGATGGCAGCTACTGACAGCGTGTTGTTGAGGTCTGGTGTGCGCCCTCTGACTCGCCCAACTTCCACAATGCTCATCATTATCACGGCTCTGAATACCGATGGCGACATGCCACATATTATGGCATACAACCACAATATTATCAGAATACAGATGCAACAAAGTTTTCGGTGATTTTGGCGCAAGTTTGTAAGCAAAAAGGCTACAATGCTATATATCATAGCTACGTGCATGCCACTCACTGCCAATATGTGAATGATGCCACAGTCGCTAAATTGCTGTTTTATAGTGTTGCTCAGCTGGCTGCGGTCGCCCATAAGCAGTGCCATCATAATGTTGACATTGTCGGCACTCAAGCCCGATGCAGCAAGGCGTTGGCGCACTATGAGGCGTAGTTGCCAAATAAGTGTAGATACTGAACGTTCTGTAGTGCCAAGTGCTACAATGCTATCAGTTGATGCACTAAACTGAAAATGGTGTTCGTTGAGCCATGTTTGCTCGTCAATAGTTGCCCATTCGTCAGGGCGAATGGCTTTTATCCACACGTTGGCATTTATTTTCTCGCCGGGCATTAGCTCCGTGTCTGGGTTGTATATTTTTAGGTAGCCTTTGGTGTTGTAATATTGCACGCTATCAGTCAGTATGCTATCAGTTTCTACTATTACATGTGTGCCGTAGTCGTTTGACTTGAAGATGCTGCTTACGTAGCCGCTGATGTATGCTTTGCCGTTGTAGGGTAGTAGATTGCCTGTGCGCATTTGGGTATATGACATACCAAAGGCTATTATGCTAACCCACAATAACACTTCGCACAACGTACTTCTCCAGTTGTTGTAATGCTGACTATGTTTTAGCGCAACAATAAGCATACCGAGCGTTGCCGATGCTATAAGCATTGCTGGCAGAAAAATGTTGACGCTATCATTGGGGCAAGCAACTATGCCAATAATAAATGGCACAACGCATCGCAATGCAGGTGTGCGTCGGTAATCTTCTGAGGCAAATTTGTATAGTGTGCGTACTACAGGAAACACAGCGATGGTGCTTTTTTTTTAATTATGCCGAAGCTTTTTTTATTTGTTAGTTGATTGGTAAATGTAATTAGATGGAGATATTGTAATTGACATATTTATAATGTCTCTTCGGTGCGTTCTATGATGTTCGATGCCAATGTGTCGGCTGTTTGTATCAATGAGCATAGCGGACAGATGTCGCGTGCTTTGTTGATGTTGTTTTTGAGTTCAGGACTTTGAAATGGCAAATCCCATGCTGCCATATGCCATCTTATAGCCATTATTTCGTCATCGGTAAGGTCAAAGCCACAACGCAAGATGACAATAACTGATTTTTCGCCATGTCCGAGCGGAAAGTTGCTATAGTCTACATCGTAGCCGGGCACATCTTCTATCACACCAAAGGCGTTTTTTTGTTTTTTTACTACAGGTTTGTATATGTCGGCTTTGCACACATCGTGGAGCAGACTGGCTATTATTACGCTATCTTTTTTCAAGTAATCGGCTATTTCGGGCTTCATCGCTATCATTTGTTCGCGTAGCATAAGCGCTACGTGGCATACGTTGAGCGAGTGTTGACATAGTCCACCATCAAAGTTGAGGTGAAACCGAGTAGAGGCTGGTGCGCTAAAAAATCCAAGTTTATCTATGTCTTCTATTACGTAGTCTATATATTCACGCTCAGTTGAGCGTAGTAAGTTGATAAATTCTTCTTTGTAGTTTGGTTGTGGAGTTTTCATTTTCTTTCAATATTTGATATTGGCTCAAAGTAGCCTTTCCCCTTCTTAGTTGTTTTGGCTGATAGAGTTTGTTGTCTCTATTTTCTTTAGCTTTTCGGTAGTTTGTTGTGGTGTTGTTTTGGTAGTAGTAGGGCGTTGCTTAGCTGCTTGCTCGTTTAACCCACGACGCACTATGAGTGGCTCTGATGTTGGTTTTTGTCCTCTGAAGCGTACATATTGTTTCATAGGTTCATCGAAGCCTATTTCGCTCAAGCAATATTTTCTGAATTTTTGTGCCAATTGTTTGTTGAATATGTCGCCACTCTCTTTGAATGCGCTAAATGCATCGGCATCAAGCAGTTCTGCCCACATATATACGTAGTAGCCAGCATCGTAGCCTCCGTTGAAACTGTGAGCAAGGTAGGTTGAGTGGTAGCGCGGACCTATTTCAGGCATCAGCCCGATGGTGTTGAGTGCTTTTTTCTCAAAGGCTTGTGCATCGGTTATCTGTTCGTCGGCACTTATGGTGTGCCATTTGAGGTCAAGTAGGGCAGTGGCAATGTATTCTACTGTAGCAAAGCCCTGATTCCATGTCGATGCACGGTTGAGTTTTTCGATGAGTTCGTCTGGCATCACTTCGCCTGTGCGATAGTGCCGAGCAAATGTTTTGAGCACTTCAGGTTCTGATGCCCAGTTTTCCATTATTTGCGATGGCATCTCTACATAGTCGTTTGGCACAGTGCCACATATTGCCACATATTCTCCTTTTGAGAATAGGCCATGCAGTGCATGACCAAACTCATGAAACATTGTTGATACTTCGTCAAATGTGAGTAGGGCAGGTGTGTTGGTGGTTGGTGTTGTAAAGTTGTATGCTATTGACATTTGTGCCTCTTGGCGTGTGCCATCAAAGTTGTCAAGTGCTTCTTGGAAGTAGGTGCACCATGCGCCGCCTGATTTGCTTGCACGGGGGTAGAAGTCGAAGTATATTAGCCCAAGGTAATTGCCGTTTTCTTCGTAAGCTTCATATACAATGTTGTCGTCGGGGTTGTAGAGTGGTATGTCTTCAGCTTTTCTAAATGTTAGTCCGTATAGTTTTTCTGCCACTTCAAACATGCCGCTCATTACGTTTTCGAGCACAAAATATTCTGATATTTCTTTCTCTTCGATGTCATATTTGCTTTTGCGCACCTTTTCAGCCCAATAAGCCCAGTCGCATGCCTCTATGCTTGTTGTTTTGTTGTATTTGTAGGCAAATTGTTTCATTTCGTTTAGCTCGTTTTGTGCTTTGCGCAGTGCGGCTGTCCACATATCGGTCATAAACGAGTCAACTATTTCAGGCGTTTGCGCCATGTTTTCTTCTATTACGTAGTGGGCGTGTGTTTTGTAGCCCAATAGCTTGGCGCGTTTGGCTCTGAGTGTGGCTATTTTTATTAGGTTTTGGTTGTTGTCGGCATCGTTGGCGTTGTTGCCACGGTGTGTGTAGGCTTCGTATATTTGCTTTCTAAGCTCGTGGCTGTCAGCGTATTGCAAGAATGGCATTATGCTTGCATTTTGCAGTGTGAAAAGCCATTTGCCGTTTAGTCCAGCTTTTTGTGCGCGTAGTGCAGCTGCGTTTACAATGCTTTCGGGCAGTCCGCTAAGGTCAGCTATGCTGTCGATAACAAGTTGGTAGCTATTGGTTTCGCTCAGTATGTTGTTGCCAAATTTGAGCGTGAGTAGCGATATCTGTTGGTTGTAGTCGCGCAATGTAGCTTGGTCGGTTTCTGATAGCAATGCTCCGTTGCGCACAAATTTTTTGTAGTATTTTTCGGTTACGCGTTGCTTGATGCTGTCGAGCTGAGCCCGATTGTCGTATATATGTTTTATGCGCTCAAAGAGCTTTTGATTCATATATATATTGTCGTAGGCTTCAGTCAGATGTGGCATTACCCATTCGGCTATTGTTACCATTGTGTCGCAGTTTTCTACCTCTTGCAGATTTACAAATATGTTTTGTAATACGTCAAGATGCTGATTTCGACGATCGAATGGTATTATGGTATTCTGAAATGTGGCCTCTTCGCGGTTGTTGCATATCAGTTCTATGGTTTGGTTTACGTTTTTGAGTTCTTGCTCAAAGGCTGGTATGTAGTCCCGATAGCGTATTTTTTCAAATGGTGGCACGTTGTGTGGCGTGTCAAATTTTGTGTCTAAAAGGTAGTTTTTGTCGTCGTCAGTGCACGAGGTGAGTAGGGCTGTAGCTGTCATTGCTGCTGCTAATATTTTGATTTTATTCATTGAGTTGTTCTGTTTTTTTCTTTTTTGCAAAAATATAAAAAGATTGTCAGAGTTATAAGTTTTGAGTTGTGAGATTTTGCTTACGGCTTTTTATTTGCGAAGATGTCAAAAAAAAAGCCACTTAAAGCAATGTTCCTTAAGTGGCTCTTTGTTCAGAATGGCAAACCATTTTCGTTCAGCGATTGAGGTGTTAGCTGCTCTACGTCTTGTGCATCTTGTGATTGCGTTTTGGCTGTTTGCGATGCACTACTACAAAATTCTATTTCAGTAGCAAATAGGTTTATTCCAGCCATTGTCTGATGTTGGTCGTTTTGGTATGTTCTGAGAGTTGCGTTGCCTCTGACAAAAATTTTGGTCCCTTTGGTCAGATATTGTGCCAACTTGGTGTTTGGGGTTGTTACACTTACCCAAGTGGTGATCTCTTTGTCATTACGTTTCTCAGAATGAGCCACACTAAACGATACAAATTCGTTGCCGTTGTTTGACACAATGCGAGCATCGGCTCCTATGTGTCCGATAATTTCAATTTTGAACATTGTTATGTTTTTATGTTTTTTTGTGGTAAAAGTAATAATTTTATATTGAATATCATTGTATTTTTATTTTGCAATCATCTCTTATGTTCTGATTTTTTTGTTTTTTAAATGTTTAAAAAATAGTTAAATTTATATCTTTCGTGTCAATATTCACTATAGTATATACAAAAAATGTTCATATTGCTAAAAAAATTAAAATAGTGCTATTTGTACTAAAATATAGTCTAAAAGTACTTATCTTTGCCAGCGCAATTAAAAATAGAACAAAAAAACATAAAAATAAACCAATTTTATAGGTAATATGAAACAACATTTTGTGCTGATAGCATGTGCTTTAGCATGTGCTACATCGGCAATGGCTGGAGGTCTGACAACCAACACCAATTATCACATCGCCTTCGACCGTATGATGGCACGTGGCGCTACTTTTGAAATCGACGGAGCTTTTAGCAATCCTGCTGGTTTGGTTTGGGGACATGAGGGTTTGCAACTATCATTCAATTGGCAAAGTCCACACCAAAATCGCGACGTAGAAACTACCTTTCCTCTTTTCAACACTGAAGATAATACATACAAGTTTCATGGTAAGGCTACAGCGCCATTTGTGCCAGGTCTGTTTGTAGCTTATCGCAAGGATAAGTTTGCAGCATCGTTTATGCTTGGCATTGTTGGTAGTGGTGGCTATGTAAAGTTTGAAGATGGCATACCTATGTTTACTGCACCACTTACCGCTTCGCTCAATCAATCTATTTTGACACAAAAACCGCAACTTAGTTCACATGGCTACAACATTTTCAACACTTCATCGCTCTATACTATTGATACTGAGCTTAAAGGTAAGCAATATGTATATGGTGCACAGTTGTCGGCAGCCTATCAGGTGGCTTCATGCTGGTCAGTAGCATTTGCATTTCGTGCCAATTACTACGATGGCTACAATCGCGGTCATGTAATAGCTACACTCAAACAGCCCAATACAGAACTTGTCAATTTGCAGCTCGACTGCGACCAAACTGGTTGGGGGTACACTCCACAACTTAGTGTCAATTTCCACAAAGATAAATTTACCCTCACAGCGCGTTACGAGTTCCGTACCAAAATTGAAACCGAAAACGACACTCACGAACTTAGCATAAATCCTATCAGTGTAGCAGCTCAGTTGGCACAGTCGGATATGGGCAGTAAATTGGCTGCATATCAAGATGGTGCAAAAATTCGCAACGACTTGCCTGCACTCTTCTCTACGGCTGTTGGTTATGAATTTTTGCCAACATTGCGTGCTATGGTTGAGTTCCATGTTTTTGACGATAAAAATGCAAAAATGCCCGACGACCGTCAGAAGTTGCTCAAACGTGGTACTATTGAATATTTGGCTGGTGTAGAGTGGAATATCAACAAAACATTCCTTGTAAGTGCAGGTGCTCAGCGTACCGACTATGGTTTGTCTGACGAATATCAGAGCAATACCTCTTTTGCTTGCGATAGCTACTCAGTAGGCTTTGGTGGCGCCGTCAACTTCAACGAACATTTGCGCCTCAACCTTAGCTATTTTTGGACTATGTATGACGACTACAAGGTTGAAAGTCAGAACTATATGGGTACAGGTCTTCCCGGTACAGATGTCTATTCACGCACCAACAAAGTATTTGGTGTAGGTATTGATTATCGTTTCTAAATAAAAACAGTATTTTATAATTAGTGTTGGTCTTTGGAGCTGTGAAGTTCTGAAGACCTTTTTGTTTTTTTTGTAATACCCAAATTTTTGTTATTTTAGCAAAAAATATCCTTGTCTATGGCAACTGTAAAGCCTTTTTGCGGTCTCCGACCACCGCGCAATATAGCAGAACAAGTGTCGTGTCTCCCATATGATGTAATGAATACACAAGAAGCAGCGCAAATGGCAAATGGCAAACCATGCTCTCTGCTCCACGTTACGCGTGCCGAAATCGACTGCGATGCCAATGTTGGCATACACTCTGAAGAGGTCTACAATATGGCTGTGCGCAACTTCAAAAACATGCAAGATAAAGGTTGGCTCGTACCAGACGCTAAGCCTTGCTACTACATCTATGCCCAAACAATGAACGGACGCACACAGTATGGCATTGTAGGAGCAGCCGCTTGTGCTGATTACATCAACGGCATTATCAAAAAACATGAACTTACACGTCCTGACAAAGAGGAAGATCGAATGGTGCTTACACGGCATCTGAAAGCCAATGTAGAACCAGTATTTTTTACATACAAAGCTGTACCTGAGATAGATGCCATTGTAGAGCAGATAATAAAAACCGAACCAGAATATAATTTTATTTCTGATGATGGCTTGGGACATGCACTATGGGTAGTAGCTGATGCTGAGGTTGTTGCATGCATACAGTCGCTTTTCGCTACCAAAGTGCCTTTTACCTACGTTGCCGACGGACATC
Organism: uncultured Marinilabiliaceae bacterium; assembly: GCA_905235955.1. Taxonomy (GTDB): domain Bacteria; phylum Bacteroidota; class Bacteroidia; order Bacteroidales; family Marinilabiliaceae; genus W3P20-009. The sequence continues at coordinate 2,037 of CAJONN010000035.1, read as the reverse complement.
ATCGCACAGCTGCTGCAGCCAGAATCGGCTCTGAGTTTGCCACATACAATCCGCACCACAATGGTACCGAAGAATACAACTACTTTATGGCTGTTCATTTTCCTGACAATCAGCTACAAATCATCGACTACAATCGTGTAGTGCGCGACCTCAACAACCTCACCGATGAGCAATTTATAGTTAAGCTCAGTAGCGTGATGAAGATAACAAATATGGGCACCGAAGAATACAAACCACAACATTTGCATGAGTTTGGTATGTACTTGGGCGGCTATTGGTACAAACTCGAAGCCCGTAAAGGTACCTACAACGATACACCTATTGGTTCGCTCGACGTTACAGTGCTATCAGAGCATGTACTCGATAAGATATTGGCAATAAAAGACTTGCGTCGTTCTGATCGCATAGATTTTGTAGGTGGTATACGCGGACTTGCCGAACTTAAACGTAGAGTTGATTCGGGCGAAATGAAAGTAGCTTTTGCCATGTATCCTATTTCGATGCAACAACTCATCACTATTGCCGATTCGGGCAACATCATGCCACCCAAAACAACGTGGTTCGAACCAAAATTACGTTCCGGATTGGTTGTTCGCACTCTCTAAAACCTAAAAACGATGCAACAAATCGAAGCCGTAACTCTCAGTCAGCTTGGCGCTTATATAAAGCAATTGGTCAGCGATGCCAATATATCTACATGGATTGTTGCTGAGATACATAGCATTAGCGTCAGTAAGCATTGCTACATAGAATGTGTAGAAAAATCGGAGCAACATGGCGATATTGTTGCACGAATGAAGTTCAATATTTGGGGCAATGTAGCAAACACTTTGCTATCCAACTTTGAATCTGAAACCGGACAACAACTTCAGGCTGGACTCAAGATAATGTTCTTTGCTACAATTAGTTATCATGAGTTATATGGCATAAGCGGAACTATTTCAGCAATCAATCCAGAGTATACTTTGGGAGCTCTTGAGCGTCAGCGTCGCGACACTATTCGTAGGTTAACTGAAGATGGCGTGGTTGATATGAACAAGATGTTCGAACTTCCACTTGCTTTGCAAAATATTGCAATTGTCTCTTCTGATATGGCTGCTGGTTATGGCGATTTTTGCAATCAGATACTCAACAATGCATACAATTTATCTTTCAACCTCAAACTCTATCCGGCTATGGTGCAAGGTGCTGATGCGCCTCAAAGCATCATTAGCGCACTCGATGCCATAGCTGCCGAGCCCACTTTGCCTGATGTCGTTGTCCTCATTCGTGGCGGTGGTAGCAAAGCCGATCTGCTCTGCTTCGACAACTACGACTTGGCGTGTAACATAGCGCAGTTCCCTTGTCCTGTCATCACAGGCATTGGACATGAGCGTGACAACTCTGTGTGTGACATAGTAGCTCACACTCGCACCAAGACGCCTACTGCCGCAGCTGAGTTTATAGTGGGACACAATCTTCTTTTGCTTGAGCGTATAGTTGCATTGCGCACACGCCTTTACGAAACATCGCAAGATATATTGGCACTGATGCGTCGCCGAACTGACAATATGCAAATGCAACTCATATCGAGCACACAGGGCAGAGTTGGTGCCACAATGCAATATGTTGATAGGCTCTACACGCAGCTCAAACTCACTACACAAAACAACTTACGTGCGCAAATATTGCACATAAAGCAGCTCAAACTCTCGTTGCAACAACTCTCATACAAACTTATTCGCGATCAGGGCAACAATATTTCTACACTTCAGCGCATCATAGCCATATATGCGCCTACTGATACGCTACGTCGTGGCTTCACCATAACTACTCTGAATGGCAAACGCATAACCAACGCATCAGATGTGAGCAAAGGCGACGTGCTGACAACTATTACTCATAATGGGAAAATAATTTCAGTAGTAGAGCGTGTGTTATAACCTATACAAATTTTTGAAAATCAATCTTTTGCGTGAATGAGAAAATAAAATACCCCTTTATGTAATCTATGTTACATAAAGGGGCATCTTATTTATTGTCTATGAATTATTTTAC
>CAJONN010000034.1 GCA_905235955.1 uncultured Marinilabiliaceae bacterium | reverse complement strand
ACTTTCGGGCTCGGTGGGCGCAAACTACAACAACAACACAACGCCCGAAACCGAAAGCACCGTGCTGACACTTACCGCCTCGGCTGGTGTGCCCATCGTTGAGAAACTCAGAGCAAACATCTCGGTCAACTATAGCAATGTAGATGCGCAAACCAACTATCGCATCATCAACTCGCGCCTCTCATTCATATTCTCGTTCCTCAAATACCACTCCGTCAACTGCAGTCTGACGGCACTCAATAGCAGCGCAAACGACAACGACACGCAATATACCGCCAATATAACTTATAATCTATCAATAAGTTACGTCACAAAACGAATATCGAAAGAAAACAGAGCATGAAGTATATAATAATATTTTTATTATTGCTCGCAACCTCGGCACAGGCGCAACGAATGAATAAAAAAGTAAAAGTTTTTGAATGAAAGAGTTGTGTGTTTTTACAAAAAAAACAATTACCTTTGCACCCGCAATCACGAGTTGATTGTAAGTAGGTAATTATTAATACATTAAAAACAACAAAGTCCAAATGGCAGTAAAAATTAGACTCGCAAGACACGGACACAAAGGCTACGCTTACTATCACATTGTAGTAGCCCATTCGAAATCGCCACGTGATGGCAAATTCATTGAAAAGATTGGCTCGTACAATCCGAACACCAACCCTGCAACTATCGAAATTAATGCAGAAAGAGCTATCTTGTGGCTCAACAATGGTGCTCAACCTACCGACACAGCACGTAGCCTTCTCTCTAAAGAGGGCGTATTGCTCAAGAAACACCTCCTCGAAGGTGTGAAGAAAGGTGCGTTTGATGAAGCTAAGGCTGAAGAGAAATTCAACGCTTGGAAACAGCAGAAAGAAGAAGCTAAGAACAACGTAGCTAAGAAAGCTGCTGACAAGAAAGAAGCTGACAAAAAGGCTCGTCAGACAGCTGAAGCTAAAGTAAACGCAGATCGTGCAGAAGCTGTAGCAAAGAAAAAAGCAGAAGCAGAGGCAGCTAAGCAAGCTGCAGAAGCAGCTGCTAAAGCAGAGGCAGAAGCTGCTAAGGCTGAAACAGAAGCACCCGCTACTGAAGAAGCACCTGCTCCTGCAGCAGAATAAACCCAAGGTTTTTTCTGACACAAACCGTATTAGGGTGAGCCTTTCAGTTGAGAGGTTCACCTTTTTTATATTCTATTCTTTAAAACATTATGCAACTATCTGAAATCTACGACATTTTATTCAACAATAAGCAGATTGTTATCTCTGCCGAAAAACGCAACGAACTCCAACAATGCTACGACTTCTTAGAAGAATTTAAAAAAGACAAAGTTATCTACGGTATCAACACTGGCTTTGGTCCAATGGCACAATACAGAGTGAGCGACGAACATTTGCAGCAGTTACAATACAACATCATACGTTCACACTCATCAGGTGCTGGCGAACCTATGCCCATTATAGCCGTCAGAGCCGCACTCATATCGCGCTACATGACCTTCATGCAGTGTCGCAGCGGCATTCATCCGGCTGTAGTAGATCAGATAGTAGCATTTCTCAACAAAGGCATCACACCCTACGTGCCACAACACGGTAGCGTTGGTGCCAGTGGCGACCTTGTGCAGCTGGCTCATATAGCACTTACACTTATAGGCGAAGGACAAGTTTATTACAACAACCAACTCATGCCTACGCCACAAGCCCTCAAGCAAGCCAATTTGCAACCTATGCCTATTCACGGTCGCGACGGACTCTCAATAGTGAATGGTACAGCCATGATGACCGGTCTCGGACTCGTCAATCTCATATATGCCAAGCGCATAGCACAATGGATAATGCGTCTATCAGTTATGACCAACGAAATAGCTGGTTCGTACGACGACTTTTTGGCACCAGAAATCAATAGCGTGCGCCGTCAAGACGGGCAACAACAAGCCGCTGCCATCATGCGCAATATGGCTCAAGGTAGCCAAATGCTTGCCGACCGACAAGCCGAACTCTACAATGGCAATAGCGAAACACTCTTCCGCCGTAAAGTGCAGCCCTACTACTCGTTGCGTTGCGTGCCACAAATAATGGGTCCCATACTCGAAACCCTCAGCAATGCCGAGCGTGTGCTCATCAACGAAGTAAACTCTGCTGACGACAACCCCATTGTCGACCCCGTTTCGCGCAACATATACCATGGCGGCAACTTCCATGGCGACTACATATCGTTTGAAATGGACAAGCTCAAAATAGCTGTAGCTAAAATGACAATGCTTGCCGAGCGACAAATGAATTATCTCTTCCATGACAAAATAAATGGTATCGAATACAAAGGCAAACAACTGCCACCATTTGTCAATTTGGGTACACTCGGACTCAACTATGGCATGCAAGCTTGCCAGTTTACAGCCACATCAACCACAGCTGAAAGTCAAACACTTTCAAACCCAATGTATGTGCATTCCATTCCTAACAACAACGACAACCAAGATATAGTGAGCATGGGCACCAACTCAGCACTCATTGCCAAGCACGTTGTCGATAATGCCTACCAAGTAGTAGCCATACACCTGATGAGCATCTGCCAAGCCATAGATAGCTTAGGATGCTATGCTGATATGGCTGAAGGAAGCCGAAAAGTGTTTGACGAAGTGCGCAAAATATTCCCCGCCTTCAGTGCCGACACCGAAAAGTATACCGACATAGCCAATGTGCAAGCATATCTGCGCGAAAACGAAACAGAGGCGTGAGACGGAGAAAAGGCATAAGTTCTAAAGGGGCGATACTTTAATCAACAAATTGCTTTCAACAATTAGTACGAATCCCGATTTTTACACTCGCATCTGTGCCTTTGGTACGGAGCGTAAAGAAAAATCATCGTAGCGTTTGAAACAATTCTTGTTTGAGCTAAGCAATAAAAAATCATTTTTAAGAAATAGCCGTAGCTATATTTAAAAATATTAAATGTGCCTCGCAATTTTTGAATAAAAAAAAGTACCTTTGCGCGCATTATGCACACCATTATGTTTTAGTACTGTCGCATAACAAAGTGAAATAATAAAAAAATAATAAATACAGATTAAAAATGCAGAACAAGGGCTTTGTACGAGCATTTGCCATAATTTTGGCCTTAGTATGTTTGTACCAACTTTCGTTTACTTACTTCACACGCAGTGTGGAGAGCGACGCTAAGGCCTTCGCCAATGGCGACGCTCAGAAGGAGGCGGCTTACCTCGACTCCATAGCCAATGAACCAGTCTACAACTTCCTCTTCCTCAAGGAATATACCTACATGGAATGTAAGAGCAACGAAATCAATTTCGGACTCGACCTGAAGGGTGGTATGAACCTTATTCTTGAGGTTAAAGTATCAGACATCGTCAAGGCACTTTCCAATTATAGCACCGACCCTACCTTTGTGCAGGCTATGGACAACGCTATAGCTCGCGAAAATGAAGGAGCTAACGAAGACTTCCTCAACATCTTCCGTGCAGAATTTGAAAAAGTTAATCCCAACGGTCAGCTTTCAACAATCTTCTCAACCGTCGACCTCAAAGACCGCATCACTCTTGATATGTCAAACTCTGAGGTAATAAGCAAACTACAAGACGAAACTGAAGCTGCCATTCAGAACGCATTCAACGTACTCCGTACTCGTATCGACCGTTTTGGCGTAGCACAACCAAACATTCAGCGCCTCAAAGATAAAGCAGGTCGTATACTTGTTGAGCTTCCGGGCGTTACCGAGCCTGCTCGTGTGCGCAAACTCCTTCAGGGTACTGCAAGCCTCGAATTTTGGGAAACATACAAAAATGACGAAATACTTCAGGCTATAATAGATGCTGATGCTGCTACACGCGAAATAGTTAGCGTAGCTGCTGAAGCTGATAGCACCGTTGCCGTTGAAGCTGACACTACAAAGAATAGTAGCGTTGACGAACTCCTCGCAGAGTCAGGCGTTGACTCTACTGCTGTGCAGCAAAACCACACTGAAGTTAAGTCGCTTGCTACATATCTGCACCTCACACCAGCCGGCTACGGACCAGTTGTTGGTATGGCATTGAGCAAAGATATGAACATTATCAACGACTATCTGAATAGCGATAAAGTACGTCGCATTTTGCCTCGCGACCTCAAACTTATGTGGACTGTGAAGCCTCTGACTGGCGCACAAGCTCAGCCTTACTTCCAAACACCTATTAGCCCTAAAGAGCAAGTTTATCAGCTTATAGCTATCAAAGCTACCTCAAACAAAGGTCGTGCACCACTTGAGGGTGACGTTATCACCAACGCTAAAGCTAACGTATCAGAAAGAGGCTCTTCATACGAAGTGTCTATGAACATGAACTCTGAAGGTACACGTATATGGGCTCAGCTCACCAAAGCCAACATCGACCGCTCTATCGCTATTGTTCTTGATGGCTATGTATATAGCTTCCCTAACGTAAATAGTGAAATAACAGGTGGCTCAAGTAGCATCACTGGTAACTTTACACCAGAAGAGGCACAAGACTTGGCCAACGTGCTCAAATCAGGTAAACTGCCTGCTCCAGCAACTATCGTAGAAGACAACGTTGTTGGTCCATCGCTTGGTCAAGAAGCTATCGAAAGTGGCTTGTGGTCGTTCCTCTTCGCATTTATCGTAGTGCTCGTTTACATGGTTGTATACTATGGCTTCAAAGCTGGTATAACTGCTGACCTTGCACTTATTGCCAACCTCTTCTTCCTCGCTGGTGTGCTTGCATCGTTTGGTGCAGTGCTCACATTGCCGGGTATCGCAGGTATTGTGCTTACCATTGGTACAGCAGTCGATGCCAACGTGATTATCTTTGAACGTATACGTGAAGAGATGCGTAGTGGCAAAAATTCGCTCAACGCAATCACTGCTGGTTATGGCAACGCATTGTCGGCCATAGTCGATGCCAACGTTACAACATTCCTTACCGCACTTATCCTCTTTGTATTTGGTACAGGTCCAATCAAAGGTTTTGCTACCACACTTATGATAGGTGTTGTGTCATCATTCTTCACAGCAGTGTTCCTTAGCCGTATGGTAATTGAGCGTTGGGCTAAGAATGATGATAATATCAAATTTAGCACTCGCTTCACTGAGCACTTTATGGAAGGCGTCAATGTCGACTTCCTTGGTAAGAAAAAGATATACTACATAGTTGTTAGCATCGTAATGCTTACTTGCATCGGCTCACTTGCTACACGAGGCTTGAGCAAAGGCATCGACTTTACTGGTGGACAAGTTTTTGTAGTTCGCTTTGACAATACCATCTCGTCAGTTGATGTACAAAACTCGCTCTATCAGCAGTTTGATGGTGCTAATGTAGAGGTAAAAACCTACGGCAACGACAACCAAGTGCGCATAGCTACCAACTATGGCGTTAGCAACACCGATGAAAATGCACAAGAAGAGATAGAGGCAAAGCTCTATGAAGGTGTGAAGAACTTCCTCCCAGAGGGTACAAGCAAAGACGCCTTCCTTGCCAACTACCGCATGAGTTCGCAGAAAGTAGGACCAACTATGGCATCAGACATTACTGAGAAAGCCGTATACGCAATAGTATTCTCGCTCATCGTAATGTTCCTCTACATCTTCTTCCGCTTCCGCAATTGGGCATACGGCTTCAGTGCAGTAGTAGCGCTTTCTCACGACGTAATCTTCACACTTGGCATCTTCTCTATATTCTACTCAGTAATGCCATTCTCTATGGAGATAGATCAGTCGTTTGTTGCAGCCATACTTACTATTGTAGGTTACTCAATCAACAACACTGTGGTTATCTTTGACCGCATACGTGAGATGTTCAACCTCAATCCTAATGCCGATGCAAAGAGCGTGATGAACCGCGCCCTCAATTCTACATTGGGTCGTACAATCAACACCTCAGTTACTACACTCGTAACACTTATAGTTATCTTGCTCTTTGGCGGTGAAGTAATTCGTGGTTTTGTCTTTGCAATGACAGTAGGTATCTTCATTGGTACATTCTCATCAATGTTGCTTGCTACTCCTCTTGCTCACGACATTATGAACAGAAATAAGAAGTAAAGAGATATCTCTTTTATAAACTAAACAAAGCAGCATCATGAAAGTGGTGCTGCTTTTGTTTATTATAAAGATGGTTCTGATATATCTATCTTATCAAAATATCTGCTACGGTGTGGTCATCGTTCAAAAATAACACTGCAAATATTGTTTGTTTGTGTTTTTTTCTTTTCTTTTGTGTGCCATTTATGAAAAACGCTAATGTGAATACCTTATTCTTTATGGCTTGCATAATCTCTGCAAAGAAGAGACGTTCTAAAAATATTTATTTATGAAAAAAATTGTAGCTATAATTGTAGCACTTGTAAGTACTGTATTTTGCTTTGCCGATGATTTGACCATTCTCAAAGGCTCGGTGAGTGTCTTTAAAGGCTCTGTAAGCAGTGCCGTTGTTCGTTGGGATTATTCTCATAGCACAATAGAGGGTAAAGAGATAAATGAATATCTGCAAGAGCGTGGCGAAGATTGGGTGCGCGACTATGACTCAGAAATAAAACGAGCTGAAGATACATTTCTAAATCGTTTCAATAAAAAGCAGAAATATATAAAAGCATCTGTTGGTGATGATGCTGAATATGAAATAGTTATAAAAGTAAAAAATTTCAACTATGGCGTTACCGCTTTAGCAGTTGTAGTAGGTTTTGGTGCTGGCGATGCGCACTTATATGGTAATGTTGAAATATATAAAAAAGGTCAGGTAGAGCCTATAGCAGTGATTTATATTGATGGCGTAGGTGGATGCGGATATGGCAACGAGAAACGAAGAATAAATGCCTATGAGGAACTTGCCGAAAGTCTTGCTTCTCTTATCAAGAAGGGAAAATAAACAAATAAGAAATCTGTAACGCAATAGTTAGGAATCTGTGTCGGAGATAAATGACGCTGACGTTGAAATAAACATACAATAATAATCAGTTTCATAGTTGCACCATGTGTGTGTAGCTATGAAACTTCATTTTTTTCATTAGCGTGAGTAGAGCTAAAAATGTAGTTGTGTTCTATTATACACAAAGCGGACAGACATTAGATATTGCTAAAAATATCTGTTCGGCAATGCAAGGCGAAAATATCAAAGTGCATTACAAGCCAATAGAACCACTTCACAAATACCCTTTTCCGTGGGATAAATATGCATTTTTCGATGTTTTCCCTGAGGTTCGTCTTGGAATACCTGTTTCTGGAATTAGTAAAATAGATTTTTCAGACGTACAAGATGCTGATTTGGTTGTAGTTGCTGGTCAGTCGTGGTATTTGTCGCCATCGCTTCCGTTGCAATCGTTTTTTCTCGATAGCGATGTGCAAGACTATTTGCGAGGTCGGAAAATAGTGTTTGTCAATGGCTGCCGCAATATGTGGCTCATGACTGCGCGTAAAATTCGTAAATATATTAGCGATATTGGCGGTACGTTGGTTGGGCATATAGTTTTGCAAGATCCGGCAGCCAATTTGGTAAGTGTGCTTACAATAATTAGGTGGTTGTTTTATGGCAAAAAAGAGAAGTCGCTCTTGTTGCCACATTCAGGTGTCTCGCATAGCGACATTGCTCAGAGTGCACGCTTTGGACTGATAATAGGCAAAGCTGTTGAGGCTGATAACTATGATAATTTGCAAAGCAAACTGCTGACAGCCAATGCAATAGAATATAAGCCGGGAGTGATTTTCATAGAGAAGATAGGACATCGGATATTCGGACTTTGGGCTAATTTTATTCGCAGAAAAGGCGAAAGTGGCGATCTGAGGAGGCGGAAGTGGCTAATGCTTTTTGCTGCATATCTTGTTGTTGTGCTCTATATCGTCTCGCCATTTGTAAGCCTATTTTTTTATCTGACATATCCGTTTCGACACATTAGCCAAGATAGAATCAACGACTGTACAAACCTCTCAACCCTTTCGAGCAAAGAACTAAAAACAATAATATAGATGAACAATGCATATATAGTAGGAACTGGCAAGTTCTTGCCTAATGCCCCTATTGCCAACGATGAGATGGAGCAATATTTAGGCATGATAAACAATAAGCCATCGCACGCTCGCCCTATCGTTTTGCGCCGAAATGGAATAGTAAGTCGTTATTATGCATTGGATAAAAATGGAAATGCAACGCATACAAATGTGCAACTTGCTGCTAACTCTATTCGCAACTTATTGTCGGATAGTGGTTTGAGTGCTGAAGATGTTGATTTGTATGCGTGCGGAACAAGTACGCCTGAGCAGCTTATTCCATCTCACGGAGTGATGGTGCACGGAGCACTTCGGGCTCAACGAGATGCCGAGGTGGTGTCGTTTGCAGGCTCGTGTTGCACTGGTGTCGATGCACTCAAATATGCTCAGATGTCGGTGCTACTGGGCAATAGCCGCAATGCTGTAGTTTCTGCATCGGAGCGAAGTTCAGCTTGGCTAAGAGCCTCTTATTTCCAGACAGAAACAATATCAACAGACGATTTGGCATCAGATCCGATGCTATCGTTCAACAAGGAGTTTCTGCGCTGGATGCTCTCTGATGGCGCATTTGCATTGTTGCTTCAGCCCGAACCGAAGCCATCGGCAACATCGCTTCGCATCGATTGGATAGAGATAACATCGTATGCCAACGAAAAACCAACGTGTATGTATGCTGGTGGCGAAGTCAATGCTGATGGTGGCGTTGATGGTTGGGCATCGTATCCGCAACAAGAGTGGCTGTCAAAGTCGCTGTTTGCCGTCAAGCAAGATACACGTTTGCTCGGTAGCAATATTGTTGAGCTTGGTTGCCAACAAATGCTATCTGTAGCAAGCAAACATCATTTCACTGCCGATGAGGTCGATTGGTATTTGCCACATCTCTCGTCGATGTATTTCAAAGATAGAATTTTGGAGAAGATGAAGGAGGTTGATTTCTACATACCCGAGGAGCGTTGGTTTCTGAATCTTCCGCATATTGGCAATATTGCGTCGGCATCAGCATTTGCTATGATTGACGGTTTGCTACATAGCGGAAAGTTGCAGCGAGGTCAGAAAATATTGGTTATGGTGCCCGAGAGTGCACGTTTTTCGTTCTGTCATTTAATGCTAACAGTTTGTTGATTATGAAAGTAGGAGATGTTCCGCAAGACTCAAAATATTTGAATGGAAATAGCGAAATAAATTATGCTGTTGACGACAATGGACGTTATCAGCAGATAGCCAGCACAGGGTGGAGCGTGAAAAACGATGCTCTTGATTTCGTTATGGATGATATCAACGAAGAGTGTGCCGAGATTCTTGAGCGTGTAAAGTTGGGCGAAACAAGTTTGCTTGAATATTATGCAGCCAAAAATGTGATGAGTTTAGAGCTTCTTTCGCGCTATACGGGCATTTCGTTGCGCAAAATTCGTCAGCATCTCGACCCTCATAAATTTGCTGAGCTCGACGAATCTGTTTTGCTGAAATATGCTGATGCTCTGCGCATTAGTGTTGATGAACTGACAACATTCCCTCAAACCGACCAATAATGGAGATAACATTCGAACATAAGCAGTCAGCACATTGCGAGAGTGGTGTCATTGTAAATATGCTCAATCATTATGGCATAAAACTCTCAGAACCAATGGTTTTGGGTCTGACGTATGGTCTGTTTTTTACTCACATGCCTTTCGTAAAGATGTCGGGCATGGCGGTAACATCGTTTCGCACCTTCCCCGGAATGCTCTTTTCGCGCATATCTAAAATGCTAAATATGCAGTCGTCGATGCGCCGATATATAATTCAGAGCCATGCGATGAGAGATTTAGATGCTTTGTTGAGCGATGGCATTCCCGTAGGTTGTGTTGTTGGTATGTATTATTTGCCATATATGCCGTTTGAATATCGTTTTCATTTCAATGGACATAATATTTGCATAGTTGGCAAAGATGAGCAGAGCAACGAATATATAGTTAGCGACCCAATGCTAAATGCCAAGGTGCGTCTGTTGCCTCGCGACTTGCAGAAGGTGCGTTTTGCCAAGGGTGGCACATATCCGCTTTTAGGTCAGATGTATTGGATAAATAAAGTGCCTGATTCTCTGCCCGATATGCCTATGCTTGTGCGAAAAGCGATACATAAAAACTGTTGGTGGATGACATCGCAGCCACAGTGTGTAACATTTGCAGGTGTCAATGGCATTGAGCTGTTGAGTAGGCGCATAACCAAATGGGAAGATGAATTCGGACCTCGCCGTGCCGCACTCAATTTGGCGCAAGTTATTCGTATGCTTGAAGAGATAGGCACTGGCGGTGCTGGATTCCGATTTATGTATGCAGCATTCCTTCAAGAAGCTGCTCAGATGACAGGAGTGAATACGCTAAACGAATTTTCAGAGCGAATGACACAAATAGGCGACATGTGGCGCGACTTCGCATATCGCTCTGCTCGTATGTTCAAAAAACGTAGCAGTGGCGAACAATATACCTATTCTGACCTCTCTTGCCTCTTGCACGAAATAGCGCAGAATGAGAGGCAATTTTTTACTGAACTGAATAAAGTTGTATAGATAAGAAAATGCCAGCGTTTGTTGAAATATCTAATCTGTCGAAGACCTATAGCGGTAGCCCAAATCCTGTCGTCAGCGATTTTAGCCTTGATATAAATCGTGGCGAATTTTGGGGCTTGTTGGGTCCCAATGGTGCTGGTAAATCGACAATTTTGTACATTTTGTGCGGCCTACTCTCCTATGATAAGGGTAGGGTAGTGGTTGGTGGGCACGAAGTAAATGTGAATACCAAAAAACTGTGGCAAACAATAGGTTTTGTGCCTCAAGATTTGGCACTTTACGAGTCGCTCACAATAGCTGAAAACCTAAAGATATTTGGCGGCATTATAGGCTTGAGTAATCGCATTTTGACGCAGAGAATCAATGAGTTGCTAAGTCAGTTGGGGCTCGAAGATAGGCGCAATTATAAGATAAGAGCCTGCTCTGGTGGTATGCGTCGGTGCGTCAATCTGATGATAACATTGCTATCAGCTCCGCAGTTGTTGATATTAGACGAGCCAACGGTTGGTGTCGATGTTTACACGCGCGAGACAATTTTGTCGCATTTGCGAACCCTAAACAGTAGCGGAATCACAATTATTTATACCTCACATCTGTTGGAAGAGGTTCAAAATATTTGCTCAAACATTGCGCTCATCGACAAAGGAAAACTCATTTCAAACTCCACCACCGAGCAACTTTTGAGTCAATATCCTGATAGTAATCTCGAACAAATTTTTATTCGTCTAACTCGCGCATAAGTGCTTAATTATGAAGTCAATATTATCACTCATATATAAAGATTTATTACTCTTTGTGCGCGACAAATCAGGGCTTGCGTTGCTATTTGTTATGCCAATAACTTTAGTTGTGCTTATGGCATATCTGCAAAATAGCACCTTCAATGCCGTTACCAATAGGCGCATCCCTATCGTTTTGCTCAATGCCGATAAAGATACGCTTGGGCAGTCGATCGAAAGCAGCATAATAAACACCAATGTGTTTGACGTAACGCGCAAAAATGCTGATAGCACATCAACTGAGCAAATAGAGCAAGAGGTGGCCGATGGCAACTATTTATTGGGCATTGTTATTCCGGCAAATACAACAAAAAATATTCATCTGAATATGAAACGTGCGGTGAATATGTCGTTCAACAGCTCTATTGCACCCAAATTTGTAAGTGCCGATTCTATAATGATTTTTGTTGATCCGACAACGCAAAACTCTTTCCGCCAATCAGTTGTGAGTTCTATCAGAGAATATGTGGCACGAATGCAGATGCAGTTTACGCTTTCTGAAATTCAGAACGAAATAAAAAAGCAAGTGCCCATTTCTATCAGAAAAATTGAAATACCTGAAAGCCAGCTTGTTATATGCGAGCAATATGCTCAGCATTCAAAGGTTCGCATAATTCCAAACTCAACACAGCACAACGTAGCGGCGTGGGGACTATTTGCAGTATTTTTTATTGCTCTTACGCTTTCATCTTGCATAATCGAAGAACGAAGTAGCGGTTGCATTATGCGTTTGCGCTTGCTTGGCGTCTCGTGGTGGCAATATTATTTGGCAAAGGCGATAGTTTGCTTGCTTGTTTGTCATCTGCAATGGCTAATTATGCTCTCTCTGGGCGTGCTTCTTTTCCCCTTGATAGGGTTGCCAACGTTAGCCATTTGTAGCCATTGGTTAGCGCTGCTGGTTATGATATTTTCAATATCTACGGCTGCTATTGGCTACGGAATAGCCATCGGCATTGTTTGCCAAACGCAACAGCAAGCTACATCGTTTAGCGCAATATCAATAGTTATTTTGGCAGCTCTTGGTGGCGTGTGGATTCCAAGTTTCGTTATGCCAACATCGATGCAGATGCTGAGCCTTTTGTCGCCAATGAATTGGGGACTGAAGGGACTATACAATCTGCTTGTCAGAGACGAAGATTTATACTCAGTAGTGCCCTCAGCGTTGGCATTGCTGATGTTTGCCGCTATGTCGGTTTTGGTGGCAAATTTGATACAAAAAAGTAGAAAAAGTTTTATAAGATAGAATATGGATATTAACAACATTGATGAACTTATTGACAATCTGAAACTTCAAATAATTCAAGCACTTTCGCTCGACGATTTGCACCCTGAAGATATCGATGCCGATACGCCACTTTTTGGCGATGGCTTAGGACTCGACTCTATTGATGCTATTGAATTGGTGCTCTTGCTCAAGCGTGAGTATGGAATAGTGCTTGAAGATCCGCGAAAGCGCAGAGAAGTGCTTGTCAACTTGCGCACTATGGCTCAATTTATACAGTCGCAACTAAAAGATAAATAACTTAAGTTTCGCAAGTAAGTAGCTCTGAAGGAGCGAAAGAAATACAACAAAAAAATGTCTTTCAACAATATGCACGAAACTCGATTTTCACCTCGCAGAAAATTATCGTAGCGAAGCGCCCGAAACGATTTTCTGTTTGAGCGAAGCGAGTTAAAATCGTTTAGCGGAGCGAAGATAATTTTTAGCGGAGTGGCATCAGCGACGAGTTCTTTTTTGTTACTTTTTTCTGTCGGCACAGAAAAAAGTAAAATTAATAGGAAGGTCGTATTTGTGGATTTGTTTGTAGTACATTTCTACTTGCGAAACTTGAATAAATAACAAATAGTAAGATATTATGCATCAGAATGTTGCGATAACTGGCTATGGCATTGTTTCGGCAATTGGCGTTGGCGCTGATGCCAATTTTGCTTCTCTCTGTTCGTGTCAAACGGGCATCGATGCTGTTCGATATGTAAAAACCTCGCTTACAGACTATTTATATGCCGAAGTAAAGTTGAGCAACAAGCAACTTGCGCAAGCTTCAAACCTTATTTATCAAAACGAATATAGTCGCACCTTCCTTCTCGGACTTCTTGCAGCTCGCGAAGCCGTAAATATGGCGCAATGCGAAAAATATTTGCCTACTATGGGGCTCTTTTGCTCTACAACTTCAGCAGGTGTAGATATTTTTGAAGCTTATGTCGATGCGATGCGAAAGAGCAAAAACTTTGATACTTCAGCAATAAACTCGTTTGATTGTGGCGATTTGGCATCGAGAATAGCTTCGTTTTTAGGCATTAGGAAAAATATTGTAACCAATAGCACGGCATGTTCTTCGTCGGCCAATGCAATAATGAATGCTTGCCGAATGATACGTTCGGGCAACATCGACCGAATTTTGGTTGGCGGTGCTGATTCGCTCAACCTCTTTAATATCAATGGTTTTAATTCATTAGAGATAATATCTAAAAATGGTTGTCGTCCTTTTTGTGAACACAGAAATGGAATGACGCCGGGCGAGGGTGCTGCCTTTTTGGTTCTCGAAGCCGAAGAAAAAGTTGGCTCCCGACCAATTTATGGATATGTAAGTGGCTATTCAAATTATAGCAAGCCTCAGAAAATGACCGAACAAACAGCCGATGGTGCCATAATGTCTATGACTCAGGCCATTAGCAAAGCAGGTTTAGCTCCGAGCAATGTCGATTTTGTCTACACTCATGGCACCGGAACAGTAAACAACGATATGTCTGAATGTCAGGCAATAAAAGATGTTTTTGGCAATAGCATTCCGCCTTTTAGCTCCATCAAAGAGTATGTAGGGCACACCTTTGCAGCTTCAGGTGCATTAGGTGCGGTGGTTTCGCTAATGTCGATAAACAAAGGCGTTCTGTTTCCTAATGCCAAGTTAGAAGCCCCGATGAGTCAGTTCAGTTTTTCGCCCATTCGCCAAATAGTCTACAGTTCGCCACAGCACATTTTGGTCAATTCGTTTGGCTTTGGCGGAAGCAATACTTCATTGATTATCTCAAAAAATTAGACTTATGCAAGCTTATATTTATGCCATGTGTGCCATCTCTCCGCAGAATACTCATGAAGGTGCATTCTTCGGAAATGAAGCAGAGCAAGATGCAGTGCGAGCACTCAAATGCATAGAGCCTACATATAGCAAGATTATTTCGCCCTTATCGCTGCGCCGATTATCGCGCATTCAAAAAATGGGATTGGCATCTGCGCTATTGTGTGTTCAGAAATTGGAAGGTATTAATGTTGATGCAATTATCACTGGCTCAGCATATTGTTGCGAGAATGATATGGAGCAGTTTTGCCGCTCTATTTACGATAGCGGAGAGCAAGATTTGTCGCCCATTTCATTTATCAAAACCACAAACAGCTCGATAGCTTCAACCATAGCAACGCAACTAAACTTTTCTGGTTATTGCCAAACCTATTGCAACCGCGATTTCTCGTTTAGCAACGCCCTGATCGATGCCATGCTGCTACTCTCCGACGGCGATGCACATTGTGTGTTGGTAGGCGGAATAGATGAATATACCGACGATCTTTTTTACCGACTCTCACTCTTGAACTATTGGCGAAGTGTTGCCACAGAGCCACATCTACTTATAAAAAATAAAGCCCGTGGCACTATAGCTGGCGAAGGTGCTTGCTTTTTTGCTCTCGGTGCGCACTATTCTGATAAGGCTATTGCAAAAATTTTAGCCGTAAACAATATAAAAGCTCAACTGACTGATAATGAAGTTTTTTTAGAGATAGTAGATTTTCTAAATGCCAATCAAAAACAGATAGCCGACCTTGATGTCTGTTTGTTTGGCTGCAATGGCGACATACAAACTGATGCCTTTTATGATGCTGTTGTTCAGTATATTCCATTGGGTATAGGAATAGCATATTACAAACATCTTTGTGGCGAATATTACACTGCCGATAGCTTTGCACTTTGGATAGCAGCCAACATAGTTCAGACGCAATCGTTGCCCCAAGTCCTTGTTGGTCGCAAACCAAGCACAAATAGCTATAACAACATCCTTATTTATAATTATTCTCCCACAAACAATGGGCACACTATGATGTTGATAAGCAAAGAAGTATAATATCAATTATTACATCGAAACGCTCTTTTTTTTGCTAATAAAAGAAAATAAGATTACTTTTACCATAACAAAATTATTATCCATGAAAAATATAGTAACTTTATTAGTGTTCATTTGTGCATTTTTTAGCATGAGCAATGCACAAAAAGTAGTTTCTGGTTCGGCAGCTAATATCACGAGCTACAAAACCTCAAACATTGTTTTCGATTATTCCAACATTGCAATCGGACACAAAAAGTTGTCGCTTGAGCAACAACTTAAGGCTGACTCTCGCTTTGCCAAATATTTCCAAAAAGACAAGGAGAAAAGTGAGCGTTATTTCACTGGCTCAGTTGACGACGAATTGGAAAAATATATAAAGTTTATACCTGATGGCAGTGAGGATATAACATTGAATATTTTGTTGATTTCGATGAACGACGACTTTGAAAATGTTCGTTTAGAGGCCGTTTTTACTGACAAAAATGGTACAGAACTTTTGCACATAGTAGAAGTTAAAGATGAAGACTTCAATGATGCTGGTCATACGCTTGGTAAGTTTATCAGAAAACAGATAAAACATTTGAAATAGATTCAGAGTACAATTCATTTTTCTGAAATATTATATCATTTCGGAGGACGCGAAAATATCGTATCCTCCGTTTTTTATGTTTACTCAAAATCAATACTTTTGCGAAGATAAAAAAGAGAAAAAGATGATAGAATTTGTAGACAATAATAGCTACGACTACAAAGTAGCCAATATCAGCCAAGCTACATCGGGCAATGCAAAAATAGATCAAAGTAAAACTGCAAATGCCACATTTACAGCACAATATACTCACTTGATAGACTCTAAGCCTCTGCATGGCGAGCGCATAGTATGTGCGTTGCCAATAAACGAAAGTAATGCTCTGATAATAAATGCATTGCACGAGCTGGGCGCCGAAGTGAGAGTGTGTGCATCGGCTCCTGTAGCTACCGACGATGATGTAGCTGCTGCATTGGCCAATAATGGCATAGCAATATTTGCATGGAACAACGAAGCTTGGGCCGAATATTGGTGGTGTGTGATGAAGGCATTTACATTTGCCAACAATAGCCTCCCCACCATACTTATCGACCATAACGGCAAAGCCATACAAGCAATTGAGATAGGCAGCAATGGCGAAGTAGACCCCAATACACTTCAGCCACTATCAGAAACCGATGAAGGTATGGAGTTGGCTGAGATGATATATATGTCGCACCAAAGTGGAATAGTTTGGGGCAATGTAGCAAACGCCATACAGTTGACCATCTCCAATGAAGAATCGCCACTTGCCTATCTATCAAAAATATTGTATACTAAAATTTTATGATTCAAGTATCGCAAGTGAAAACGTACATAAAAATGTACTACAAACAAATTTTCAAACACAGCTTTTTCATTAGTCTTTTTACTTTTTATTTCGCTACGCTCAATCATCTTCGGGTCTGTGCCGACAGAAAAAGTAACAAAAAGAACTCGTCGCTGTTGCCACTCCGCTAAAAATT
>CAJONN010000033.1 GCA_905235955.1 uncultured Marinilabiliaceae bacterium | reverse complement strand
GATGCTGCTATAAAAGATCATGGTGGAGACAACAACCTCCCTATTATGCGCTATCCGGAAGTTCTGCTTATTGCAGCTGAAGGATATGCTCGCACTGGCAATGAAGCCAAGGCATTGGATTATCTCAACCAAGTGCGCAAACGTGCAGGCTTGCCCGAAGAGACTGCCACTGGCGATGAACTCATTCAATCTATCTTGACCGAACGCCTACACGAGTTCCCTGTAGAGTTCAAAATTTGGGATGATATACGTCGTACTCGCCTCTACCCAGAAGCAGCTGGTGAAAATTCTGGCAAACTCAATTGGGTACCACTTGCAGGTGCAAAAATCCAGAACCGTCCAGTTGGTAAAGAGAAAGTAGGAGATATACCAGACTGGCTACTTCTTTGGCCAATTCCACAAGATGAAATTCAGCACAATCCTGCACTTACGCAGAACCCGGGCTGGAAGTAATCTTTCAATAAATTAATATAGAGAGGCGTGTCAAAAAAAAGAGTTTTGACGCGCCTCTCTTTTTTTTCAATTCTCAAATTGATAATGTTCAATAGTTTTTAATATCTTTGCCCAGAATTTTTTATAACAAACATTTTTAGGCTTAGATATATGGCATCTACTGCAGATTTTAGAAATGGTATGTGCATAGAGCACAATGGCCAGCTCTACTTCATTGTAGAGTTTCTACATGTAAAACCCGGCAAAGGCCCAGCTTTCGTCAGAACAAAGCTCAAGAACGTACAGACAGGCAAAGTCATAGACAATACTTTCAACGCTGGCGTAAAAGTAAACGAAGCACGCGTTGAGCGTCGTCCATATCAGTACCTCTACAAAGATGATATGGGCTACACATTCATGAATAACGAAACTTTTGAGCAAATAGTTATTGATGAGAAACTCCTCACCAACCCCGAATTGCTCAAAGAGGGTGAAAACGTAGAAGTAGTAGTTCATGCCGAAACTGAAACAGTATTGACCGTAGATCTTCCACCATTCATGATTTACGAAATCACATACACCGAGCCCGGCGTTCGTGGCGATACTTCATCAACCAACTCACTCAAGCCTGCAACCATCGAAACTGGCGCTACCATCATGGTGCCTCTCTTCGTAAATCAGGGCGACAAAATCAAAGTTGACACTCGCGACAAATCTTATGTTGAGCGCATCAAATAAATAGCTCTACAACATAAACTATACAGATTTAGGCTTGGCAGTATCTAAAAAAAAGATATTGCCAAGTTTGTTTTTTTAGCTTCGCAAATAAAAACAGTTTCTGAAGTGGCGAAAGGCTTAACACGCAGCTATAACAAGATTTGTTGATTGATATGTGCGCAGTGGTTTTGCATTGCCCCACCCCACTGCCTATAGTCTATTGCCCCTTTCAGGCTTATTTTCTGTAGAGATTCCTACTTACGAAACTTGCGACCTATTTTTTTTAGAAGTCACCTTAAATTATCTATCTTTGTGCTCCAAAAGCAATTTCTCAAAAATATGCGTGTACATTTCATAGCCATTGGCGGTAGCGTAATGCACAATTTAGCCTTGGCTCTACATCATAAAGGTGCTATAGTGTCAGGTTCTGACGATGAGTTTTTTGAGCCATCGAAGTCGCGATTGGCTGCGTGCGGACTTTTGCCTACTGAGGTTGGCTGGCACCCTGAACGCATCACACCCGACCTCGATGCTGTTATTTTAGGTATGCACGCTACTAATGACAATCCGGAACTTCAGCGTGCTCGAGAGCTTGGCATCAAGGTGTATAGTTTTCCAGAATATCTCTACGAACAAACCAAAGACAAAAAACGCATAGTTGTTGGTGGCAGCCACGGCAAAACCACTACAACATCAATGATAATGCACGTATTGCGCACCTTAGGACGCAAATTTGACTATATGGTAGGTGCACAAATTGAAGGATTTAGCACTATGGTTGGCTTATCAACCGATGCGCCAATAGCCGTTTTTGAGGGCGACGAATATCTCTCATCGACCCTCGACCCTACATCAAAATTTTTGCGTTACAAGCCCGATGTAGCCATCATCACAGGCATAGCTTGGGACCATATCAATGTTTTCCCCACATGGGAGAGCTACGTTGGCACATTTAGCAAATTTGCCTCTACCATAATGCCCAACGGCAAGTTTATATATTTTGAAGGCGATGAAGAGCTACAAAAAATAGCCAAGCAGTTGCGCCCCGACGTTGAAGCCCTACCTTATAAAGGTCTGAACTTCAGCACCATTGACGAACAAACTATTGTAGAATATGAGGGCAAAGAGTATAAAGTTAGCTTGTTTGGCAAGCACAACATGCAAGATATGAATGCAGCTATGCTTGCTTGCTTGCAAATAGGCATAACGGCCGATGAATTCTTGACAGCCATACAGTCGTTTGGTGGTGCAGCAAAACGTTTGCAAACATTGCAAAAAGGTGTCAACAGCATAGCTTATCTTGATTTTGCTCATTCACCTTCAAAGCTCAAAGCCACAACACTTGCCGTGCGCGAACGCTACCCAAACAAACGCTTAGTGGCGTGCATGGAGCTACATACATTTAGTAGCCTCACAAAGGAATTTTTGCCACAATATGCTCATACTATGGACGTTGCCGACGATGCTATTGTATACTTCAACCCTGAAGTGATAGCTCACAAGCGTTTGCAACCCATAGAACCTACCGAAGTAGCTGCAGCCTTTGCACACCCCAATTTGCAAGTCTTCACAGCATCGGCACAACTTGTCAGCCACCTAAGCCAAACCGACCTAAGCAATGCTGTATTGCTCATCATGACATCGGGCAACTTCGATGGCGTAGACATCAAAGCATTGGCAACCGAACTAATACATTAACCCAATCAGCCCCAAGTCAATGACAGACAATGCGGTAATACTATATAGCAGGTCGGCCGACAACCGAAATGCACAACTCTACAACACCATGTTGCAACACCTGCGCATGCGTGGTTGCCGCGTTGTGGTGCCAACACAACTATTTGAGCAGCTACATCAGCTCAGCATTGCGCATGCCGACATTTTGGAGAAGCTTGACACTGAGCCATCAAAAGTAGAAGCCTTAGCAGTATTTAGCATAGGTGGCGACGGCACATTTCTTGAAGCAGCGCGCCTCATGATGGGTTCTGACGTACCAGTGCTGGGCATCAACAACGGTCGATTGGGCTTCTTGAGCGATGTGGCAGAGCAAAACGTACCAGAGGCTATTGACAGCGTACTTGCAGGCAACTATAGACTTGGTTCGCTCGACGTAATCTCACTATATGCCAACGATGAGCGCACACCAATAGACTTTGCACTCAATGAATTTGCAGTGAGCAAATGCGACAACGCTTCGATGCTAACCATACATGCCTACATTGATGGCGAATACCTCACAACATATTGGGCCGATGGGCTAATAATAGCCACAGCAGCAGGTTCTACAGCCTATTCGCTCAGCGTAGGCGGACCAATAGTTTGTCCATCGACACCCAACCTCATCATCACACCCGTAGCGCCTCACAACCTCAACGTGCGCCCACTCATAGTGCCCAGTGGCAGTGTAGTACAGCTACGCATCGAAGGACGAGGACCGAACATACTTGCCTCGCTCGATGGGCGCAACCACGTGATGGACAACGGCTGCCGACTACGAATAGCCAAAGCACCATTTAGCGTCAAAGTAGTGCAACTACAGAGCCATTCGTTTTTTGCCTCGCTACGCGAAAAACTCATGTGGGGTGCCGATATGCGAAACCATTAAAAAGAAATCCGTTTGTTGGAAAAAAATTGACTTTACTTGAATAAAATGCTCATAAGACGAAATATATCAGTTATTTTACACACTACAAAGCACATAGCTATTGTTGGCGTAGCTCTGATATGCTCTCTGGCGGCACAAGCACAAGACAAACTCGAACTCGGTTTGTTTTTGGGCGGTGCTTATTATATGGGCGACCTCAACCCCAGTCAGCATTTTCTCAACACACGTCCGGCAGCAGGCATAATTGTGCGCTATGCCTTTACTGACCGCTTAGCCGCAAAGCTCAACGCAATAGGCGCAGGCCTATCAGGCAGCTACCCTAAGCAAGGCGACATATATGTAGGCAATGGCGACTACGACTTTGACCGCATAATAGCTGATGTGGGCATAACTGGCGAATTTAATTTCAGAAGTTACGACCACATGTTTTTCAAAGAGCAATCGCGCTTCACACCATACCTAACATTAGGTTTGGCAGCAACCGGATATGAGAGCTACAAAGATGATAGTGATGGAAAACAAAGAATTGTATTATCTTTGCCGTTTGGAATGGGAGTGAAGTTCAAAGTCAACCATTGGCTTAGGCTCGGATTTGAGTGGACAATGCGCAAAACATTCACCGACGACCTTGACCTTGTTGACAAAGTAGACGATGGCATTGACCCGTCAGACCCCTACCGCTTTGACGAAAAAGTGCTCACTCACAACAACGATTGGTACTCGCTTGTAGGCTTCACCGTTACACTTAGCATGTGGCCACGCAAACTTGAGTGCAACGATGGAACACGTAGTTTTAACAAATAAGAAAATAAACAGATAAAAAGCCACTTGGGCTCAACCCACAAACTAATGTCATCATACAAAGACCAAATAGTGAAAGAGAAGCTACCGCAGCACGTAGCCGTAATAATGGACGGCAACGGCAGGTGGGCTAAACAACATGGCAACATACGCCTCTTTGGACACCAAAACGGCATCAAATCAGTGCAAGAAATAACTGAAGCCGCTGGAGAATTGGGCATAAAATATCTGACACTATACACCTTTTCGGTCGAAAACTGGAACCGCCCTAAGCTCGAAGTTGAAGGACTGATGAAGCTACTTGTATCTACACTTGCAGATCAAGCAAAAAAACTACATGCCAACAACGTCAGACTCAAAATAATAGGCAACAACGCACTACCCAAAGCAATAAAAGAGAAATTTGACGAATGCGAGCAACTCACTGCAGGCAACACCGGTCTAACACTTGTATTGGCACTAAGCTATAGCTCACGTTGGGAAATAACAGAAGCCGTGCGCAACATAGCCCAAGAGGTAAAAGATGGCAAAATAGACCCCAACACCATCACAAGCGACACAGTAGCCAGCCACTTAGCCACAGCCTTTATGCCTGACCCTGAGCTACTGATACGCACCAGTGGTGAATATCGCATAAGCAACTACCTGCTTTGGCAAATAGCATACTCCGAACTCTATTTCACAGACACCTTGTGGCCAGATTTCAACAAAGAAGAATTCTACAAAGCTATAGTCGACTATCAGCAACGCGAACGTCGGTTTGGCAAAACAAGCGAACAGGTGCAATAAAAATCAGAATATACCAAAACAGAGATGTTAAAATATTTATATATAACATTGGCCACAGCCTTTATCAGCCAAGCTGTTGAAGCACAAGAAGCAACCCCAGACACACTCAACCTCCAAACCAACGAGACCAAAGTGTCATATTCAGGCATAGCCAGAAAATATACCATTGCCGACATAGTTGTAACTGGCATCGACAATATGGACCAAAAAGTCTTGCTCAACCTCTCAGGCCTCAAAGTAGGACAAGAAGTAGCCATACCGGGCGATGCAATAACCCAAGCACTCAAACGCTATTGGAATCACGGTCTGTTCTCTGACGTAAAGATATATCAGACCAAAATAGAAAACAACCAAGTTTGGCTCGAAATAGCCCTCAAAGAGCGTCCACGCCTATCAGAAATCAACTTCCACGGTATCAAACATGGCGAGATAAAAGAAGTAGAGCCCAAAGTAGCCATAATGAAAGGCACTCAGGTAACACCATTCCTCATAGCTCGTGCTGAAAAATATGTAAAAGACTACTTTGTAGGCAAAGGCTATTACAACGTTGACGTAAAAATAACACAACGCAACGACCCTGCCGAAGAACACCATGTAGTGCTCGACATTGACATTGACAAAAAAGACAAAGTAAAAGTTAAATCGCTCACATTCAACGGCAACCACGTCTTCAGCTATCGCAAACTCAACCGCACAATGAAGAAGACCAATGCCAAGAAACTCTACAACTTCTTCCGCACCAAGAAATTTATAACAGAAAACTACGAAAACGACAAAAAAGCCCTCATTGAAAAATACAACGAAGCAGGTTATAGAGATGCAAAAATTGTGCGCGATGTTGTTGAACCAACCGACGACAACAAAGTAAGAATAACCATCGACATTGAAGAGGGACACAAATATTACTTGGGCAACATATCATGGGTAGGCAACACCATATATTCATCGTCTGACCTACAACGCATACTTGGTATGAACAAAGGCGATGTATACAACAGCAAGAAAATGGACAAACGCCTCTTCCAAGATGACGATGCAGTGCACAACCTATATATGGACCACGGCTACCTCTTCTCAAACATCACGCCTATTGAAACCAATGTATATGGCGACACCATCGACATTGAAATGCGCATAGTTGAAGGCACACAAGCCACCATCAACGAAGTAATAATAGTAGGCAACGACAAAACCAACGAGCACGTAGTACGCCGCGAAATACGCACCAAACCCGGACAACTCTTTAGCAAGTCAGAACTCATACGTACGGTGCGCGAACTTGCTCAGCTCGGACACTTCAACCCTGAAACAATAAACCCAGTGCCACAACCCGACTATGACAACGGCACCGTAGATATAGTATACAACCTCGAAGAGAAATCGAACGACCAGATAGAAGTATCGGGCGGTTGGGGAGCCGGCATGTTTGTAGGCTCAGTAGGTCTTTCGTTCAACAACTTCTCGCTCCGCAACATCTTCAACAAAGAGGCATACTCGCCACTGCCAACTGGCGACGGACAACGATTCTCAATAAAAGCACAAGCCAACGGCAAATACTTCAAATCGTTTAGTGCCTCATTCACCGAGCCATGGCTTGGTGGCAAAAGACCAAATTCACTCACCATATCAGGCTTCTACTCATCACAAACTGGCGTTAGTAGAAACTACTATAACAACTTCTACAACGGATACTACTCAGGCTATTCTGATGCCTCCATACCAACACGTAGCGAACTACACCAATATCGCAAAGTATCTGGCGTATCGGTAGGCTTTGGCAAACGCCTCACTTGGCCTGACGACTGGTTTGTACTCTACACCGAAGTAGCATATCAACTCTATCGCCTACGCAACTGGCAATACTTCTTGATGCAAAACGGCGAGTCGCACAACCTCAACTTCAAAGTAGTATTGACCCGCAACTCGCTCGACAACCCAATATACACACGTTCGGGCTCAAACTTCTCAATTGGCGTAACCTTCACACCCCCATATTCAGCCTTTGACCATCACAACTGGAAGGGTGAAGACGACGATCAACGCCTCTACAAAGTCATAGAATATCACAAGTGGTCGCTCAAAGGACAAGTGTTCAAGCCACTCGACAATGCCCACAAACTCATCTTGATGGGTAAGTTTGAAATGGGTTTCTTGGGCTACTACAACCGCTATCGCAAGTCGCCATTTGAAAAATATGTAATGGGTGGCGACGGCATGTCAGGCTATAGCACCTACGGTGAAGAGACAATAGGCTTGCGTGGCTACGAAAACTCATCGCTCACACCACGTTCGCTCGTCAAAAACTCATATTCATACGATGGCAACATCTACAACAAATACACCCTTGAAATGCGCTACCCAATATCGTTGCAACCACAAGCCACAGTATTTGCATTGGCATTTGCTGAAGCCGGCAACTGCTGGAGCGAATTCCAAGACTATACACCATTTGACCTTAAACGTTCGGCAGGTGTAGGCTTGCGCATCTTCTTGCCAATATTTGGTATGCTCGGCATCGACTGGGGCTATGGCTTCGACAAAGTATCGGGCTACAACAATGCAGGCGGTTCACAATTCCACTTCGTAATGGGTCAGTCGTTCTAAAAAAAAACGTTGCTTGGTATGATATTTGATTGATATAAAACTAAATTTGTCAATTATGAAAAAGATTATCGTTTTATTAGCCATAATACTTGCTCCGGTAGCACTGATGGCACAGAAATTTGTCTTTGTCGACACCGAATACATACTCAAAAACATACCAGCTTACGAAGCCGCCAACGAGCAGCTCAATGCGCTGAGCCAAAAGTATGAAGCCGAAATAAAGGCAAAAATGCAAGAGGTAGAAAGCCTCTACGAAACATATCGCACAGAGAGTGTATTCCTCACGGCCGATATGAAAGTGAAAAAAGAAAACGAAATAGTAGAGAAAGAACGCCTTGCAAAAAAATTGCAACAGAGCTATTTTGGTCAAGACGGCGAACTCTACAAACAACGCGAAGTACTTATTCGCCCCATACAAGACCAAGTATACAACGCCATATCGGCCATAGCCAAAGAGAAAAATTATTCGGCCATATTCGACAAATCGTCGAACATAGGTCTAATGTATAACGAACCCAACCTCGACATCAGCGACCAAGTGCTGACACGTTTAGGTTATAACAAATAAAAAAACTTACAGAAATCAACATTATTTTTTAGTATGAAAAATGTTTTACTGTCATTAGTCCTCTTCATAGCATGTGCCACTACAGCAGCAGCGCAAGCGGTGAAGTTTGGTCACTTCGACAGCAACGCCTTTATGGAGCAAATGCCCGACGTAAAAGAGGTGCAAAAAACCATAGATGTAGAACAGTCGAAAATAGAAAAAACCATCACCACACTCAACGAGGACTTTCAGAAAATGTATCAGGAGTATCAGCAAAAAGGTGCTCAGATGACTGAAACAGAACAAGTAGAGAAAGAGAAAGAATTGCAAGAGTCTTATCAGAAAATTCAGCAATACGTTCAGGTATCGAGACAAGAGATAGCTCAGAAACAACGCGAGCTGATGACTCCGATAATTCAGCGTGTAATGCGTGCAGTGCAAGAAGTTGGCGTAGAAAACAACTTCCTCTACATTATTGAAGAAAAAGCAGGCGTTGCCATCTATGTATCAGGCACCAAAAGCACCGACATTACACCTATGGTAAAAAAGAAACTCGGAATACAATAAAAACCTATCACTCAACAAAAAGAATAAACATAACCCATGAATATACTCAAAACATTAGGCATCGCCACCTCACTTATTGTTGCCGTTGCCGCTAACGCTCAAGACCTCAAATTTGCTCACGTAGATACACAAGCACTCGTATCAGCACTGCCCGAACATCAGGCAGCACAAACTCAGCTACAAGATGAGGCTAAAAAACTTGAAGATCAGCTCACCGTTATGAGCAACGACTTGCAACAAAAATATGAAGACTATATGTCGCAACGCGACTCGTTGCCTGAACTTATTCGCGCAACCAAAGAAAAAGAGATACAAGACGCTCAGCAACGCATACAGAGCTACCAACAAATGGCACAACAGAGCTTGAGCCAAAAAGAACAACAACTGCTCACCCCAATATTGGAGCGTGTGCAAAAAGCTATTGACGAAGTTGGCAAAGAGAATGGTTTTGTATACATCTTTGACATCAGCTCACAAGTAATACTCTATCACTCAGAGCAAAGCATTGATGCAGCACCTCTCATCAAAGCAAAACTTGGCGTGAAATAAAACTCAGAAAAGTATTGTTTGATATATGTCGCAATTAGTATTCTACATATTAATATTGGCAGTAGCTATAGTGCGCGCTGTGCTCGAAGCAAAAAAGAAAGAGATAAAACAGCAGCCCACCATACCTACCAATGCTGATGCGACACCACTTCCGCACAAAGAGTTTGCTGAGGAGCCAGACATTGAGATAGCTGACGAGCCATATATGCAGCCACAAAACGTAGCCGAGCCACTTTTTGAAGAAGGTTCAGACCGCATTTTGCACTCGTCGCAAATGGCAAGTGACACTACGCAAAAGCAAAAACACGATGCACATCCGCTCTACGACGAACTCAACACAACAACG
Organism: uncultured Marinilabiliaceae bacterium; assembly: GCA_905235955.1. GTDB lineage: Bacteria > Bacteroidota > Bacteroidia > Bacteroidales > Marinilabiliaceae > W3P20-009. Next base: position 10,154 of record CAJONN010000033.1, on the reverse strand, counting down.
GCAGAGTCAGAGCCTTTGCAACTAACACCCAACGACATGCGACAAGCTCTAATATACAAAACAATACTTGACCGAATAGAATATTAAAAATAGGCAAAACACTTTTTTACATTTAATAATTTAGTATATTTGCCACAGAAATAAAGGCAGGGTCCTGAAATAATATGTTTCAGGATTCTTTCTTTTTTTATCTATCTAAACACTAAAAACAAACATAAAACACAAAGAATATGGCAGTAAACTATGTAACCGAAGAGGGGTTGAAAAAGATAAAAGAGGAATTGTCATACCTTGAGGGAGTAGAGCGTCCGAAAGTTATCAACCAAATAGCTGAAGCACGCGACAAGGGCGACCTATCAGAAAATGCTGAATATGATGCAGCAAAAGAGGCCCAAGGACACCTCGAAGCCAAAATTGCAAACCTAAAAATATTGTTGGCCAACAGCCGTGTGCTCGATGCATCGAAAGTTGACACATCGTCAGTGCAGATACTCAACAAAGTTACTATCCGCAACACAAAGACCAACGCCAAAATGACATATACCATAGTACCTGAAAGCGAGGGCGACTTCAAAGCCGGCAAACTGTCAGTAACTACACCTATTGCTAAAGGACTTCTGGGCAGAAAAGTTGGCGACAAAGTTGACATAAAAATTCCGGCTGGTTTGGTTACTTTTGAAGTAGTAGAAATAAGCATCTAAGAAAAAACACAACATTGTTATGGCATCGATATTTAGCAGAATAATAGCAGGCGAAATACCATCATATAAAGTAGCCGAAGACGACAAATATTTTGCATTTCTCGACATCAACCCAGTAGCCAAAGGACATGTATTGGTAGTGCCAAAACACGAAGTTGACTACTTCTTCGACCTCAGCAACGAGGAGTTGGGTGGCATAATGGCATTTGCCAAACGTGTAGCAGCTGCCATCAAAGCATCGTTTCCGTGCAACAGAGTTGGACTAAGTGTTATAGGCATTGACGTACCTCATGCTCACATTCATTTAGTGCCCATCACCAAAGGTAGCGAAATAAACATGTCGAATCCGAAGCTAAAGTTGGAATCTACCGAATTTGAAGCTATTGCAAAACTAATAGCAAGCAACTTTAAATAGCAATGCAAGCAAGGCGTCTCATAGCATTAGCATTAGGCACTCTTGCAATTCTGACAACTAAGGCACAAGACCTTATTGTGCCAGCAGGTCAGTCAGTAGGAGTAGCAGGCATAGTAGCTTTGAGCGCAACAGACGATATGCGGTCAGTCAATCCATCGCTGATGAGCGATGTAGAGCGACTGGCCGTTGCTGTTTCTTATCTGCGCCCATTCGGCTTCAATGAGCTAAGCCAGAAGAGCCTCAAAGCTGTAGCAGCCACGCCATTTGCCAACGCCATGATAGCAGTGGCTAAAAGTGGTAGCGACGACAGCTACTTTACGGAGATAGGCGGTGGCTTGGCACGCAAATGGGGCAAATGGGGCATGGGCTTAGAATATTATGCCGTAATACATTCGCTTTGGAACAACGAGCGATATGCATCATCGTTTTCGCGCGTAGGCATGCATTTCAGACCATCAAAAAAGTGGCTTTTGTCGCTTGCCATACATAGCATTGAGCAGCGCGAAATAGTTTATGAAACAACAGAAGCCAAAATAGAGGCAAAAGCATGGCTTGGCTTGAAATGGATGGCAAACAATACATTTGCCATTCTGCTCGAAACCGAAAAGCCATGGGAGGGCAATGCTGAGGGCAAAATGGCAGTAGCTATCTATCCGGCAGACAAAATAGATCTATCAGTAGGTTTTTCATCTATCGGACAATCGCTCTCGGCTGGCGTAGGCTACAAATGGCAAGGAGCCGACATACACGTAGGCATTATGCATCATGAGAGGCTTGGCGTAAGCCTTGGAGCTACAGTGGGATACACACTGGGGAGGAAACAATGATGCGATACTGGGCAACACTCGTCATATTGTTGCTCTGCAAGGGGCTCGCCACTGCGCAAGATGTGGAGGCTACCGACATTGTGGCGCAAATACTTGAAGAGATGTCGGCCGATGGCACACTTACTGAAGACTTTGAAGATGAAGCAGCCGAACTTGTTGCACTATCAGCTAACAAAATAGACCTCAACACTGCATCAGATGAGCAGATAAGCAAGATATTTTTCCTGACCGAAAAACAAAAAGAGATATTGCTAAGTAGGCGCGAACGCTTCGGACCATATAGGTCAGAAGTAGAGCTAATAACACTACCCTATTTTTCACAAACCGATGTAGAACGTCTTTTGCATTTTGCCACAGTAAAAAAGAGCAATGCCGAACCACAAAAAGCCACTACGGCACAAATAGGCATAGTAGCTCGAGTAGAACGCACATACCCAACAATGCGCGGATTCAGAGCCACAACCGACACAACAAACGCTCCGTTTTTGGGAGATAAATACAAAAAACTACTCAGAATAAATGGTTCGTGGGGCGAACAATTGCAGGGCGGACTAGTGGCAGAGAGCGATGCTGGCGAACCAATGTTTTCTGATGGCATATCAACCACCGACTTCTTATCAGGCTTTTTGCTCTACAAACCACACAAGAAATTTGTTCGCAAAATAATATTGGGACACTATTCGGCACAATTTGGACAAGGGTTGGGAATGTGGACGGGCTTTGCGTCAGACCTGTCGGCAATGCAAGCATCGACAATGCGCAGTGCGATGGGACTAAATGGCAACATGTCGGCAAGCGAAAGTGACTACCTACGCGGTGTGGCAGTAGCAATGGGCAATGCACGCATCACTGCCGACCTATTCATCTCGCTCACCGATGGCGATGCATCGCTAACAACCATTGCCGACAGCATATCAGCCGAATATTTTGCATCGAGCATACAAACAAACGGCTATCATCGCACAACATCAGAGCTATCAAAGCGCAACAACTTTGAGCAACGGCTGATGGGAGCCTACCTAAAGCATACATGGAAAAACCTCAACGTAGCCATAGGCTTCAACCAGTGGCATGGCTCAATACCTATTGGCAATAAAGGCGAACTATATAAAATATATTACCCAATGCACACGCTGACTATAGGCTCAGCTACAAAAGCATAATGGCGTATGGCGAGGTAGCATACCAATCAGTAGGCGCATGGGCAGCAATGCAAGGCATCGATGTTGACTTGGGCAATGGCAATATGCTCAGCATAGCAGGGCGAACATTTGGCAAACGTTATTATCCGCTCTACCAGAATCCGTATAGTACAGCAAGCAAACAAGGTGGCGAAAATGGCATATACATTGGGCTGCAAGTCAGTCCGGCTGCACGCACCATAGTAAATGCCAATGTCAATGTATTTCAGCACCGATGGCTACTCTACCAAAAATATGCACCAACCAATGGCTATAAAGGGAGAGTAACAATAACGCACAACTTTTCGAGAAACAGCATTCTGTCGTTTAAGTTTCGCATCAACGACCGCGACGATGCTTCGCCCACAAACAACAAGCAAATTGAGCGCATGCGACGCACAAGCCTTAAACTTACATATTGGCTCAAGCCAAACAACTTGCTATCGTTTAAAACTGAAGCCGAAAAAATACATTTCAAGCAAGCCGACCAACGTTCTGATGGCTTTTGGCTTAGCGAAGAGGTAGCAACTAAGATGCTAAACAACAAATTATCGTTCAACATACAACTTGCTCATTTTGACGCACAAAGCTACGATAGTCGTATATTTGCAAACCAACCTGATGTGCTCTACAGCATGGCAATGCCGTCGTACATAGGGCGTGGCGTGCTTAGTGTAGCATCAGCATGCATATCGCCACTATCTGCAGTCGACATTTGGCTCTGGTGCAGATATGTGAAATATTACGACCGCGACACAATAAGCTCAGGCTACACACAAATAGATGCATCGCACAAAACTGACGTAAAGCTACAAGCTCGCATCAAACTCAGGTATTGGCGACGACCACAAACACAACAAAAAAACTAATAAACAACAACATACTACAATATGGAAGAAGATATAAAGAAAAGCCTCGAAGTGCTACGCAATGGCGGACTTATACTCTACCCTACCGACACCGTTTGGGGAATAGGCTGCGATGCCACCAACGCCGAAGCCGTAGCCAAAGTATATGCCCTCAAACAGCGCGACGACTCGAAGAGCCTCATAGTTTTGTTTGACACCGTACAGCGTGTGCAAGGCTATGTAGAGCGCATGCCCGACGTGGCTTACGACATGATAGACCTTGCCGACCATCCGCTCACCGTAATATTAGACGGCGCAAAAAATATGGCTACAAACCTCGTTGCCGCTGATGGCTCAGTAGGCATAAGAGTAACCAACGAAAAATTCAGCCACGAACTATGCTCTCGTTTCCGGAAGCCACTGGTATCAACATCGGCCAACATTAGTGGGCAACCATCGGCAGCCATTTATAGCGAGATAAGCCAAGCAATAATTGATGGCGTAGACTATGTGGTAAAATATAGACAAGACGACAACACAAAGAAAAAGCCATCGAGCATAGTGAAACTTGGCAGCAACGGACTTGTAAAAATAATACGTGAATAAGGTTTATGGAAACAACAATAGCGGGCATCGACCTGCAAACACGCAACTACCCTGAGCGCACAATAATACAGAAGCGCTTCAACGACCTCGATGGATTGCGCCATGTAAACAACGGAGTGCAACAATCGTATTTTGACATAGGCAGAGCCAACTACCTAAAACGCATATATGGCGAAAAATTCTATTGCAATGACAAAGTGCTACTTGTGGCATCGTACAAAACCGATTTTTTGGCACAAATACGCTTAGAAGACGAGATTGAATTGTGCTCATCAGTATACCACATAGGCAAGCATAGCATACGCATGATGCAGATTATCAGAGGAGTAACCGACAGACGCATCTACAGTATTGGTGGCTGTAGACTACGCAAGTGGCAAAAGCATACAATTGCCTACAGAGTGGATTGAGAAGATAAAAGATATTGAGGGAGATGAGTTGTAAGTTGTAAGTTATAAGTTATAAGTTATAAGTTGTAAGTTGTAAGTTATAAGTTGTAAGTTATAAGTTGTAAGTGCTTACTCAAATGTACAGAAAAAAGCCCCGAAAGAGTGAAAGAATTGCTATTGCTATTGCTGTGCATTAAGTCTTTCGTTCCTTCGGGGGGTTATTCTTGTCGGAGGTTGAGAAGTTTAGTTTGCTACTTCTGACATAAATTTGATACGAACAAGTCTGATCAGATCCTCAGGATATTCGTCTTCATCGCCAAACTCTTCCATTGCAGTTTGTATGTCGTCTGTTTCAGCCTCTTTGAAGTATTCAAACACTTCGTCTATCTGCTCTTCGTCCCAACGATCTTGAAGGTAATAGTTGATATTCAGCTTGTTGCCCGAACCGTAAACTATCGACTCCATATCTTTTATCAGTTCCTCTTCTGATAGTCCTTTGCTCTTTGCCAATTCGTCGAGAGGCACACGGCGGTCGATGGCCTGAATGATGTAGAGCTTGTTTTGCGACTGCTTTGCTATGCCTTTTACTACTGTGTCAGTAGGACGGTCTATCTCATTTTCAGCCACATAACGTTCGATGGTTTCAATAAATGGCTTACCAAATTTCTGTGCTTTACCTTGTCCTACTCCGGGTATGTTGAGCAGGTCGTCCATAGTTATGGGGTAATAGGTGCACATGGCATCTATTGATTGGTCAGAGAAGATGACGTAGGGTGCAAGTTTGCGTTTGCGAGCTTCGTCTTTGCGCAGTCCGATGAGTATTTTGTATAGCACCTCATCGAGGGCAGCACTACCACCAGCGTTTTCTTGCGAGTCGTCTATTTCAGAATAGTCGCGGTCGAGCGAGAAGAATATGGGGTGTGGTTTTTTCTCAAATGCCTCTGCTTCTGGACCAAGTTTGATGGTGCCGTAGGTTTCTATTTCTTTGTTGAGATATTTGTATAAGAGGGCTTGTCTTACTACCGATGTCCAATAGTGTGCATTGTGGTCGTTACCTTTACCAAACAGCTCATTATCAGTATTTACACCTTGCAAATTGCGTGTTTTTTCGCCCAGCAAAAAGTCAACAACTTGTTCGGTTTTGAATTTGCCTATATGCTCTCTTATTACATCGATGAGGAGCAATACAGATTGTTGCGCATCGAAGCGTTCTTTGGGCGAGAGGCAGTTGTCGCAAGCACCGCAACCACCCTGAGGCACGGTGTAGCTTTCGCCAAAGTAGTTGAGCAATATTTTGCGCCTACATTCTGATGTTTCGGCATAGGAGATGGTTTCTTGGATGAGTTGCTTGCCTATCTCTTTTTCGTTTTCAGGCTTGTCGGCCATAAACTTTTCAAGCTTCTGTATGTCTTTGTCGCAATAGAAGGCTATGCAACGACCTTCGCCACCATCGCGCCCGGCACGCCCTGTTTCTTGGTAGTAGCCTTCGAGGCTTTTGGGTATGTCGTAGTGGATGACGAGGCGCACATCAGGTTTGTCGATGCCCATACCAAAAGCTATTGTGGCGCATATTACGTCGACCTCTTCAGAGAGGAATTTATCTTGGTTGTCGGCACGTGTCTGTGCGTCGAGGCCAGCATGATATGGCAAGGCTCGTATGTCGTTTACTTTGAGCGTTTCGGCCATTTCTTCTACTGTTTTTCGGCTCAAACAATATACTATGGCTGATTTGCCTGCATTGGCTTTGAGTATTTTGATAACGTCTTTGGTGCTATTGGATGTTTTTGGTCTAACTTCATAAAAGAGGTTGGCGCGGTTGAACGACGATTTGAAGACTGTAGCGCCCAACATACCCATATTTTTTTGTATATCGTGCTGCACTTTGGGTGTGGCAGTGGCGGTGAGTGCTATGAGTGGAGCTGCGCCTATTTCATTGATTATTGGGCGTATACGCCTATATTCTGGTCTGAAATCGTGTCCCCATTCTGATATACAATGTGCTTCATCGACGGCATAGAACGATATTTTGACATTTTTCAGAAAGGAGATGTTTTCTTCTTTGGTGAGCGACTCGGGGGCTACATAGAGTAGTTTGGTTTTGCCTGCTGTAATGTCGTCGCGCACTTGCATTATGGCTTGTTTGTTGAGCGATGAATTGAGGAAGTGTGCCACACCATTGTCAGTACTATATCCGCGCACTGCGTCTACCTGATTTTTCATCAGTGCGATGAGTGGCGATATAACTATGGCTGTACCCTCTTGAAGGAGTGCTGGCAACTGATAGCACAGCGACTTGCCGCCACCTGTAGGCATAAGTACAAATGTATCGTTGCCATCAAGTATGTTGCGAATGATAGCTTCTTGACTTCCCTTAAATGTGTCGAAACCGAAATATTTTTTCAATTCGGCATTCAGATCTATTTGTGTGGCCATTTATCTCTTGATATGATTGTCATCTTCTCTGTGCGACGAGTTTCAACAAAATAGTTTATTGTTGTGCTCAAAGAGAGGATGTGTTTTGATGGTTTTGTGTTAATTGTGTTTCTAAAAGTTTTATATCAAACACCAAACATTGTGTTGCTATATTTTTTTGTTTTTAACAATTATGCAATGCTATTCTTAGCCTATTACAACCATTGTTGCGCCATATCCATACTCTTTGAACGATGCGTCTTGGTAGTAGCATTTGCGATAGTTGCGGTCGAGCAGTTTGCGTACTTCGTTTTTGAGTGTGCCGTTGCCTACTCCGTGTATAAACACTATGCGTTGTCCTTTGTTGGATGCGTTTTCGGTCATTACGTGGTTGAAGCGAGCTATTTGTAGCTGTAGCATTTCGCTGTTTGATAGTCCGGTGGTGTTGTCTATTATGGCGTTGATGTGCAAGTCTACCTCTATTATTTCGCCGGGCTTAGCGTTGGCTTTTGATGTATGTTGACGTTCGGCGCGTTCTTTGTCGGCCATTATTTTGTGCAAGTCGGCTATAGTAAGTTGGTCTATTTTGCTCTGTAGCTCGGTGGCTATTACTGAGTAGAGCACGGCGCGCTCGGCAAAGTAGTTGTTGGGTGCAAAGGCGTTGTCTTTGAAGAAACGTGCTGATTTTATTTTCAGTTCGGTTTCTACTGGGCTTAGTGGTTTGTACTGACCATTTTTCTTGTAGAGCACCAGTTGCACTGTCCATGTTTGGTTGTCGATGCGCTGTGGGTTGTATTTGTCGAGCATGAGCTTAGTGTTGGGCTCGATGGTGCCATAGTGTAGCATGCGCACATCGGTGGTGTTGCCTACGTGTTCGCTAATGCTGAAGAATACAAATGAGTTGCTATCGTTTACAATGTATAGGTCAACAAAGCCACTATTGCCGTTGTCACTTTTGAGAAAAGCTACGAAGAATTGCGGATTGGCATCGTCGGCTTGTGTTTCAGAATAGGTGTAATCATCGGTGCTGGTAGTGGGCATTATTTCAGGCACTTCAGTACGTTTTTGTTCGGCAGCACGTTGCTCTGCTTGTTTTTTTTGTTCGGCTCCGGCTTCTATTAGCACTACTTCATTGTCGGTTACCGGATACTCAAATCCGTCATCTTCCTCTACATATACAGTGCGACCTTCGATGCGTGTAATGATGCCGCCCCCCTCCATATTCAGAAAGCGAACTTTGTCGCCTTTCTTTACATTAGCCATTTGTTGTCTATATTTTATGAATACAAATTTAATTCATTATTCATAATTAGCCAATAATATGACTCAAGTTTCGCAAGTATGAATGCACTGCAAACAAGTCCTCAAACACGATTTTTTTCATTAGGCTTTTTACTCAAGTTTCACAAGTAGAAATGTACAGAAAATAAGCCATGAATGGGCGACAGAGTGATTGCAATTGTGCGTTATGTTCTTTCACACCTTTGGGACTACTTTACTTACGAAAGTTAAGCCCCCCAAAAAAAGCTAGAATTTAAATCACCTATCAAATTTTTTTATCTTTGCTATGACAAAAAGTTGCATTTGTAACTTGAATTAGTCACTAAACCTTTTTAGTATTATGAAAAACAAACTAACAGTTCTTTTTGTAGCATTGTGTACATTATTCTCGTTGGTGGGAAATGCACAAGAGGTAGTTCACCTCAAAAATGGTAGTGCAATCAAGGGTAATGTCATTGAGCAAGACTTTGAAAAAGGCACAATAAAAATTGAGACAGCCGATGGTAGCGTATTTGTATACAACACATCTGACTTGGAGAAAATAGAGAAGGCTCCGCAGCAACAGTCAACGAGGCAAAGCGATCAGAGTTCATACACTACTGAATATAGAGGAGGATATACATGGCAAACTTATGAAGATGATGGATTAATTATTTCGCAAACGGCTTCTGAAGAAGACAACGGCTATGGCAAATGGTTTCGCATAGATGTAGTAATAGTTAATGGAACAGATTCAAAAATTGATTTTAACGCAAATTATGTATACGCCTTATCTTATAAAGATGAAAAAGAAAGAGATATGGAAGTCTTTAACTACTATGATTTTATGAATAGAGTTAGACGCGTTAATAACTTTGCAAATGTTTCTTATGCCATTGCTCAAGGTCTTAATAATACAAATGCAGGTTATAATACAACAACATATAATACACGAACTACCTATAATACAAATTCTAATTATTCTGGTACTATAGATATGTATGACAATTATGGATATAGTGCTTATGGTTCATATTCAGGTAGTAGAAAAACTCATGGCGTAATCAATAGTTCAACTACAGTAACAACTTATGATGCAGAATTAGCAGCACGACAAAGGGAAGAAATGAATAGAAAAGTTGCCCAATTTTCAAGTCAATTGCAGTCGAACTATAATAGTTATAGCGTTAATTATCTAACTTCTAATACGTTAAATAGAGGTGATGCCATTAGTGGATTTTTCTACATAAAGCGAGAACGTTGTGATTATTATAATGTTGTTATGACTATACAAGGGAAAAGATATTTGTTTGCTTGGAGGAAAAATTAACTCAACTTTCGCAAGTAGGAATACACAGAAAATAAGCTATGAGAATGGATGAGAGGAATATACCCAACAAATAGCCTTCCAACAACTAGCACGAAACCCGATTTTCACCTCGCGGTTGTCGCCTTTGGCACGGAGCGTTAAGAAAATTATCGTAGCGAAGCGTTAAAAACGATTTTCTGTTTGAG
>CAJONN010000032.1:2667-15794 GCA_905235955.1 uncultured Marinilabiliaceae bacterium | reverse complement strand
GATAGTAACACAGACACGTCAAATGGATTATATTTGCAAGGTGGTAACTTTATCTATAAATTCAACACATCATTAAGCCTATACGCTGACAATCGCAAAGATGGACATGATGGGTTTGAAATTATAGATAAAATTGATATTAGTGATTTAAGTGAAGAACAACAAAAAGAAATAGAAGATGGTATCAGAAATGGAGAAAATATTGATAGGTTGCTTAACAAGCAAGGAACTTGGAATGAGAAAAGAACCTTGTATGATAGTGATGGCATTGCTACAAACAGAGAAACAGCAAGGAACAATGATAGATTGGATAGCGAAGCATTACAAGGAGAAACCGACGGAGGACGAGGTAATAGAGATAGCAAAGGCAATCAAGGAACAAGTGGAGTAGATGACATTGCTGAGCCAGAGATATGGGAAGAGCCGAACCTGGATAGTGAAGAGATAGGGCGCAGAATGAGTACAGCCAATGCTAAACAGAAGCAGGCTGACAACAAAGATAACATAGGCGACATTATCGACACTATACGTTTCTCAAAGGTAAATACTCAATTCAACAGTCATTACGCGCCTATTGAGCAAAGTGAGTATGCTGTAATATCTGCAAACTTATTTGAGCGTTTGGTGTTGTGGCTCGTTCTGCAAACAAATGGTATCTTTGTGATTATTTTGGCGAAGATAAAGATGTCAAAGTAAGAGTTCCATTCGATATTGAAGCTGACCAAGAATTTATAAATGACTTTGAAAATGAAATCAAATACAAAACTTTCAGAAATACAACTGATATTGATAGATTACTTGAAGAGCTTGCACATAGAAAAAGACAATATAATAATGTGCGGACTAATGCTTCGCCCAGATTGGAGAGCGTGGGAGATGTGTTGCTGGATTCACGACAATTGGGAGAAAGGTCTAACACAAGAACAAGTGATGATGAAAGCGCAGAAGATATACCAGAGCCACCAATCAGATTCAGTCGCACACCTAAGCCATCGACCGACCCAGCGATAGAGAAACTGAACCAGCTGTGGGAGAATAATTAGGCATCAGCCGCTATCACAGCGACTGATGCCTTGCAAACTCCAAGCCACGAAAGCAGCTTGTCAAAAAAAATGAGAGTATGTGCGACGCGTTGTCGCATTTAAAAACACTATTTCTCTATCGTATGAACAACAATTCTCTGTATTTTGGCAATGGCCACAAGCTGTCGTCGACGATGAGCTCCAACTTGTCAATCTGATAGCGGATGGCATCAAATTTGGGCTCTACAGTGTCATGGTAAGCGATAGCTTTAGCATGTTCATCGGCAATTTTGTTTGCCACTTTGCGTGCGTCAACTAACTCTTCAACCATACGTTCTATTGTGCTTGTGCGCTCTGCAATCTCTTCGATGAGTTTGAGATTGCGTGCCGAGAGTTCTGTTGCTTTTTGTGCAGGGAAGATGTTGGCCATGTTCTGCACATTTTGTAGCAGATCTGATTGGTATGATGTGGCTACAGGTATGATGTGGTTCATTGAGATGTCGCCAAGTACACGTGCTTCTATCTGAAGTTTTTTGGTGTATGTTTCCCACTTTACTTCGTTGCGAGCTTCGAGTTCTTTCTTGGTCATTACGCCAAGACTTTCAAACATTTTGATGCTTTCTTTGTCGAGGTAGCGCTCGAAGATTTTTGGGCATGATTTTTCAACGTCCAAACCACGTTTTGTTGCTTCAGCAACCCATTCGTCGCTATATCCGTTGCCGTCGAAGCGTATTGGCTTGCAAGCTTTGATGTCGGCACGCAGCACTTCAACTATAGCTTCAGTTGTTGACTTGCCCTTAGCAATAAGTGCATCGACACGTACTTTGAATTCAGCAAGTGCCTCAGCTACAGCACTATTGAGAGTTATCATAGCACTTGCGCAGTTGGCTTCAGAACCTACGGCACGGAATTCGAAGCGGTTGCCAGTGAAGGCGAACGGACTTGTACGGTTGCGGTCGGTGTTGTCAATGAAGAGTTCTGGTATTTCAGGGATGTCCATCTTGAGACCTTGCTTGCCGCCAATGCTGAAGATGTCGTCTTTATCAGCTTTTTCAATGTGGTCTAAGAGTTCGCTGAGTTGCTTGCCAAGGAATGATGAGATAATGGCCGGTGGTGCTTCGTTGGCGCCCAAACGGTGTGCATTGGTAGCGCTCATGATGCTGGCTTTGAGTAGTCCGTTGTGGCGATATACACCCATAAGTGTTTCTACTATGAATGTAGCAAAGCGCAAGTTCTGCTCAGGTGTTTTGCCGGGAGCGTGAAGGAGTACGCCAGTGTCTGTACTGAGCGACCAGTTGTTGTGTTTGCCGCTACCATTGATGCCGTCGAATGGTTTTTCGTGGAGCAATACACGGAAGCCATGCTTGCGTGCTACACGTTTCATTACCGACATAATGAGCATGTTGTGGTCAACAGCCAAGTTGGTTTCTTCAAATATTGGTGCGAGTTCAAATTGGTTTGGTGCAACTTCGTTGTGGCGTGTTTTGCATGGGATGCCAAGTTCGAGTGCTACTATTTCAAGTTCGCGCATGAAGGCAGCTACACGCTCAGGTATGCTACCAAAGTAGTGGTCGTCCATCTGCTGGTTTTTAGCAGAGTCGTGTCCCATAAGTGTACGACCAGTAAGCAACAAGTCAGGGCGAGCTGCATAAAGACCTTCATCAACCAAGAAATACTCTTGTTCCCAACCCAAATTCGACTGTACTTTTTTCACATTTGGGTCGAAATATTTGCACACTTCGGTGGCAGCCACATTCACGGCATGCAATGCACGCAATAGTGGAGCTTTGTAGTCGAGTGCTTCACCGCTATAGCTTATAAATACGGTAGGGATGCAAAGTGTGTCGTCGATGATGAATACGGGCGAAGTTGGATCCCATGCGCTATATCCGCGAGCTTCAAAAGTAGAGCGGATACCACCCGATGGGAATGAGGATGCGTCAGGCTCTTGCTGCACAAGTAGTTTGCCGCTAAACTCCTCAACCATACCGCCTTTGCCATCGTGCTCGATAAACGAGTCATGCTTTTCAGCAGTGCCTTCAGTGAGGGGTTGGAACCAGTGAGTGTAGTGTGTTACGCCATTCTCTACAGCCCATCTCTTCATACCTTCAGCAACGGCATCGGCTACCTTGCGGTCGAGTCGTGCACCGTTGTCAATAACGTCAACCATAACCTGATATACATCTTTGGGCAGATATTTGTACATCTTTTCACGGTTGAAAACCTTTTTACCAAAGTACTCTGAGGGGCGTTCAGCAGGTGCCTTTACATCGAGTGGCTTCTTTTTGAATGCCTCACCTACTACTTGAAATCTGAGTGGTTGCATATCTTACATTTTCTTATTAAACATTCGTTTTTCTGATGCAAATGAAAATAAATATTAGCTATTTGATAAGAATTTATAATATTTCAATTGTTAATAATTTATTATTATTTCAATTTATAACACAAAAAGCTAAATACTTGGCATTTTAAGAGCAAAATGAAAGAAAAAGGAGTTATTTTCTTACAAAATGAAAGTTGAGTATATTTCTTAAATTCAAATAAGAAGTGTTGTATTCCTCATATCAATTGCTATTATTATTTTTTTATATAATTTTGCATTTGTTTTAATATCCACAATCAATCTACGAACACAAAAATCACTAAAAAGCTAAAATCCAATGCAATACGACAATAAACCCGATGTAGAGAAACGCCGCATAGTTACCAAAATTGTAGCTATCGTGCTATTTATTTCACTTCTATTACCCATATTTGGGCATTTCCCGGCATTGCATTATATTTGGCTTCTGAATTTAATATTGCTATTTTTGCTAATAGTTTATGCCATATCAGGTGCATTAGATATTATGTATATTGGCATAGGCAATGGCTGCGTAGAAATTATGACATCACCATTTTTTTCTACAAGCAAACATCGCAGACATCTTGTGTCTACTGAGTCAGACAACATCAAGAGCTATTCGTATCAGAAGATTCTTTTCTTTCGCAAGTTTACAATCAGATACCAATTGCCCTCAGTTGCACATACTATAAAAGTAACTCTTTGGATTACACTGATGGAAAAACGTAGACGACACGAACTTTGCAACTGCTTACATAGCATTATCAATAAAAACAAACAACAACAATAAGATTTAGATATAAAAAAATATGAAGACCATAGCATCTAATTGCAACGTCTACTCCTCATCTGACCTCACATCAGACCTCAACCAACTACTAAGCAAATATGCACCTGAACAGGTTTTCTTGATGACCGACGAAGGCTCGGCTAAACACTGCCTACCACTACTCTCTGGTGTAGAAAAAATAAGCTCTCAACGCACTATCACTATAAAGCAAGGCGACGACTTCAAAAATGTTGATGCAGCCGTTGAAGTGTGGCAATTCTTGAGCTCGCACAGCGCTACACGCAAGTCAGTATTGGTAAATTTGGGTGGCGGAATGCCTTGCGACTTGGGTGGTTTCTGTGCATCAACATTCAAACGTGGCATTAGCTTTATCAACATACCTACAACCATTTTGGCACAAGTAGATGCATCGCTTGGTGGCAAAACAGGTATGAATCTTGGCGGACTAAAAAACGAAATTGGAGTATTCTCCATTGCCGAAGCCGTTGTTATCAATGGCGAATTTTTGCGTTCACTCGACAAAGAAAATCTCTTATCAGGATTTGCTGAAATGCTGAAACATGCACTCATTTTCGATGCTTCGATGCTCGAACCACTTATGCAACTCAACTTCGATGCACCCAACTTCAGTACATTGCAAAACCTCATCTGCGACTCTATACGCGTCAAAAACCACTTCGTAACTGAAGACCCCAAAGAGCAAGGCGTGCGCAAAGCCCTCAACTTTGGTCATACCTTTGGCCATGCCTTTGAAACATTCTCTATGCGCCACAACGAACACCCCATTTTACACGGCAAGGCGGTAGCTTTTGGTATGGTGTGCGAACTTTTGCTTAGCCAAATAAAAACAAACTTGCCACAAGCCGATGCACAACGCATAGCAAGCTACATCAACCAACTCTACGGTCGTATGCCATTTACTCGTGCCGACTACCCCGAACTACTCGAACTTATGACGCACGACAAGAAAAACGACAGCCGTGGCATCAACTTCACACTACTACCTAAACTTGGCACTATTTCTATCAATAATATTGGCACCAACGACGAAATAACTGCCGTACTCGACGCATATCTAAACCTCTGATTAGCGATGATTTACAACATATCAGCCAGCAATCTGCATTCGTGCAACATTAGCCTACCAGCCTCTAAAAGCATTAGCAATAGACACTTGCTCATCAACGTCTTGTCGGGCAACCCACATCTGCCCCACAACCTCTCTGATAGCGACGACACTGCAGTAATGCTCAATGCTTTACGCTCTGACTGCTCACACGTAGATGTTGGCGCAGCTGGCACTTCAATGCGTTTCCTGACTGCATATTTGGCATTGCGCCCACAAGAGCATTTTATTACTGGCTCTGAGCGTATGAAAAATCGCCCCATATCAGTACTCGTCGATGCCTTGCGAACGTTGGGTGCCGATATTCAATATGCTGAAAAAGACGGATTTCCGCCTCTGCACATCAATGGCAAACAACTTAGTGGTGGCTCTATCTCATTGCCCGGAAGCATTAGTAGCCAATATATATCTGCCATTATGATGATTGCACCAATGATAAAAAATGGTTTACGCATCGAGCTTACGGGCAAAATCATTTCAAAGCCCTACATCAATATGACACTCAAAACAATGGAGCAATTTGGTGTTGTGGCTACATGGACTGACAATATCATTCAAATACCTGAAGCACAATACGTTCACACTCAGACTACTATCGAATCAGATTGGAGTGCAGCATCGTATTGGTATCAGATAGCAGCACTTGCACCTCAAATAGCTGTAGAGCTTGGCGGACTGTTGCCCAACAGCTTACAAGGTGATGCCGAAGGACGCTTCATTGCCGAAAAACTTGGCGTACTAACACAGTGGACCAACAATGGCGTACGCCTACAAGCACAACCCAATGCAGCCACCAACGATACTTTCTGCTTCGACTTCAATAGCCAACCAGACTTGGCACAAACCTATGTAGTACTTTGTTGCTGCTTGGGTGTGCCGTTTACATTTACTGGCTTAGAGAGTTTAAAAATAAAGGAAACCGACCGCATTGCTGCGCTCATCTGCGAATGCAAAAAAATTGGTTTTGTATTACATACCAACGATGTCGACACACTAAGTTGGGATGGCGAAAAATGTGCTACATCAGCAGAACCAATTCAAACTTATAAAGACCACCGAATGGCAATGGCATTTGCGCCAGCCGCCATCAAATTGGGTTCTATCCGCATCAGCGACCCTTCTGTGGTATCTAAGTCGTACCCCCACTATTGGGATGACTTGCGACTCGCTGGTTTTTCTATTGTTGAAGAATAATGACTGTGCATTCAATCATCATCATTGCCAAAAATACTCTGCATTATATTGCGGAAAAATGTTCTGACAGGATGTCGTGGTTGTTCAATTTTAAGCGTATCGAGCCCCATATAATGATTTAGTGCCATATCAAAAAGGGCTTGTCGGTCAGGCTCTTCGTCCCAATAGAGTGGCATTGCCATATTTACAGCCATCTCTTCGTTGAGAGGCTCAGGAAATTGTCCGTCAACATATTCTTTCATGTTTTTTATTCCTGACAAGAATCGGGCAACAATAGGTAGTGCCATATAAGCACCTTGTCCGTAGTAGCTTGTACGGAATCGTATGGCAGGTATATCGCTACCAACCCATGCACCAGCTACCAAATGTGGCGTGCAACCTATAAACCAACCATCAGCACCATTTTGTGTCGTACCAGTTTTGCCAGCCAACTCAAATGGCAATTGATATATGCTACGCAAACTGCGTGCCGTGCCACTATCTACTACAGCCTTCAACATATCGTTTACGTATATGGCTGTCGATTCGCTCATCACATAGTTGGGGGCTGATATTTGGCTGGTGTATAGCATCTTACCATCGCGAGTTGTTATTTTGGTTATTGTTCTGAGTTCGTGTATAGCGCCGCCATTGGCAAATGCCTGATAAGCTTTTACCATTTCATAAAGCGATATTTCGGCTGTACCTAAGGCTATACTGGGCACACTTGGTACATCACTCTCTATGCCCAAATTGTGCGCCATATTCACCACTGGCTCTGGTCCTATTTGGTCGATAAGCCACGCTGAAACTGTGTTCAAACTCTTTGACAATGCACCTTTGAGCGAATACCAACCACCATATTTACCATCAGAGTTGGTTGGCGACCAGCCTCTTGAGTATGTACGTCGCACATTCTCTACGTATGTTGTCGGATCTATGCCATTTTCAATAGCTGTAGCATATACTATTGGCTTAAATGTAGAGCCTACTTGCCTACGCATTGCCACATGGTCAGTTTGCGACAAATGCCTATTTATGCCACCAACCCATGCTTTTACATCGCCAGTATATGGGTCAACTGCCAAAAAACCAGTATTGAGTGCTGTTACCGCCTTTCGCACCGAGTCTGCCGGACTCATATTTACCACTTCAATACCCTGAGCTGTGTAGATCGTCATATCTATTGGCCTATTCATCACAGCTTCAATAGTATCAGATGGCAAATTCATACTTTTCATCTTTCGGTAACGCTCAGAACGTTCATAGGCGCGTGTATAAATGGCTGTATTGTCGCCCCATGGCTCTCTGTCTTTCCATTGATTGTCAAAAGCCTTTTGCACGGTTGTCAGATGCGCACTCACTGCTCTTTCAGCTTGTCGTTGTAGCTGAGAGTTGAGTGTGGTGTGTATCTCAAGTCCATCAGTATAAATATTATAGGCATCTTCACCATATAGTTCATTCAGAATATTTTGAGCCTCTTGTGCCACCATATATCTGAAGAATATGCCAATGCCACTCTCGTTGTCAATGCGGTTATATTTTAGTTCGAGTGGTGCAGACTGATATTTTTCAAGTTTTGTAGAGTCAATAAAACCCTCTTTAGCCATTCGGGCCAAAACTACATTGCGCCTCTGCACTGACTGCTCTGGATGCAAACGCGGATTGTATGCTGAGTTGGCTGCCAACATACCTACAAGTGTAGCTGCTGCAGGAGGTTCGAGCCATTTGGCTTTGCGCGAAAAGAAACGTTGCGAAGCGGCTTCTATGCCATATACATTCTCACCAAAAGGCACTGTGTTGAGATACAAATTGAGTATTTCGCTTTTGCTATAAGCCTCTTCGAGTCGCCCTGCTATTATTATCTCTCTTACCTTTGCTACCGGATAGGTTAGTATACCAAGCGACTTTCGCGGATAAAGGTTTTTGGCCAATTGCTGACTGATGGTTGAGCCTCCACCCTGACTATAATCAAACATTAGCAATGTCTTAAACAACACTCGCATTGTGCTTTGTGCATCTACGCCATGATGCTCAAAAAATCGGCTATCTTCGGTAGCTATAAGTGCATTGACTACATGCTTCGAGATGCTTAGCGAATCGACACTTATGCGATTTTGCTTATATATATGCCCAAGTTTTACATTATCGGCCGAATATATTACTGAGGCATCGCTATTGCTTATATTCTTCAACTCGGCAACACTCGGCAACCGACCAAATGCACCAATATACACAAGTGCTATAAGCAACAAAAACAAGAATACAATGTGCGCTACAATTTTACCTATATTGATGAACCAACGTTTTGCTTTGCTTTGATTCGACGAGGGAAAATAAAGTGTGCGTATTATCGGTTCTACGGTTGGGCTAATAATGCTCCATTTTTCTGCACAAACTACCCTAATCTTATTGGTCAATTCTCTGATTTTCATTATTTTTTAATAAGTAAACGGCACACCGTCATCTGCTACAAACTCTTCAGTGTCAGCATCTTCCCAAATTCTGACACTACTAATATTGTTGCCCGTACAACACAACTGCTTCAGCAACATATTGTTGCTCACATCAAGCTCGGTGAGTTTATTTTGTGAGCAATCAAGATATTCGAGTAACGAACAACTACTAACGTTGAGCGATGTAAGGTTGCAACGCTGACAGTTGATAGTACGCATCTGGTTAGTCGCCTCTTGAGTTGACGGAGCAAAAATAATATTACTCAAACTTGGGCAAGCATGGCAATCTAAAAACCTCACCTCTGCATTGTTGCTAATATCCAACTCTTTTATCTCTGACTCTGAAATATCTATTTCGGTAAGCGAAGCATTCTGACTTAAGTCAAGTTTGGAAATTATCAGATGTGTAGCTTTAAATTTTCGCAACGAGGTGAATAGCTCTATGCCGTCAAACGAAATCGGATTGTTGGTTGCCGACAATTCTGTAGCATCTATCTCTATCAGATTCACTATTTCAGTGCCTTGCAATATACCATCGTTGTTTTTATCAAAACGTTCAAGACACCAATTCAGAAAGATAGTATTCGACACGCCATTATCTAAATCTACTATGATGTTTGTTCGCGTCACAAAGTCGCCAAGTCGTGCTTTTATGGTTACCTCACCAATGCCCCGAGCCGTAAGTATGGCTGTGTATGTGCCGTTGGAGCGTACGCTTACCACGGTGGTGTCAGTCGATGTCCACTCTACGGGTCCGTCAGGCACGCCTGCATTGGTATGCTCTGGGTAGAAAAGTAGTGCTATTTGCATTGTGTCTGACAATGCCATTACCTGCAAGTGATAACTCAGATATACATCACGCAAATACTTTTTGCCATCGTCGTTGTTGCAACCGATGACAAAAAGTATTGATATCAATATTGCTATTATCTGACGCATATCTATTGTTTAGCCATTTTCTTTAGGTCTGATTTGAGTAAGCGGTCTGGTGTTTTTTTATCAATGTTGTGATAATCAAAATAATAAACCTCGCTATCGTCAGCACCTATTATCATTTTGAAGCAACGTGTGTTATATTTTGACACTTCTGGTCCAACTTTGTGCAAAAATACAACATCTTTTTCACCACTGTCAATGGCTTTAGCTACTTCTTCGCGTGAAACAAATTTGAATTTGTGCGGATATACTGCTGAGAGTGCACTTTCGCTTTGCAATTCTTTTTCAAGGTCTTCTTTTACTATATAAAGTGTTTTATTCTGAAGACTTTTGATGTTTTTGTTGTAATAGAGTAGCGGACTATCACCCATTTTCTTCAGCAACGCTGGGTCATCTATTATCATTTGCACATGTCGTTGTACAAATCTGACAAATGCTGCCATTTTATACACATAGTTTTGGTCTTCTACGCTTGCGTATGCCAATGGTATTGAAATGAGGTCAGGCATAGTATTTACTTTGCTCTTCTCTTTGCCCATCAGCAAGCTCAAATATGTGTAGCGAGCTTTGGTTTTATCCTTTTCGTAAGTTGCTGTTGTTGTGAGCAAAAATGAATATGATGGGTTGGTGCGTTTCGATTCAAATTCTTTACGCGAAATGACTTCAAACTTACCCAAACGCCACTCTTTTTTCATTACTTGCTCTATCTTTAGGCTGAAATCGCTCATTATATTATCGTCCATAACAACAAGGGTGCGTGTTCCGCCAAAGTTTTCATAGTCTTTGATGGTTGGTACCGATGTTTTTTTCTCCTGTGCCAATGCATCAATTGCACCCATAGTAGCTATTGCAAGCAATGCTACCAGAATAATTTTCTTCATAATAGTGATTGTTTTTAGTTATAATGCAATTATAGCGATTTACTATACGAAATGGTTACTCTTCAAATATATTAAGGTCGTTATTTTTTTACATTCCATGAGCTACGCCCAATAATTTCGCCACCGCAGAATAGTTCTATGTCGTAGCTACCTTCCATTAGCTCACCGGCATCAACTTTGTAAACTATATAGCTGTCGGTATCGTCGCCACCATATTCTACTTCGCGCATGGCCGAGTAGTTTATTTGGGCATCTTCATATTTGAATGTGTCGTTTTTTGAATGCATCAGTAGTTGTCCATCTGGGCGGGTAAAACGTAAATATACACTGCGCAAGCCCACCTGTGCCGACACGTTTTTGGCTATCGTAAAACTTATCTTCACTTTGCTTATTTTTGCTACCGATGTTGCCTTTTTTTCGTTGAAGTTGAGCCCCACTGCGCTTATATTTTTTGCCTCGAGCCGAGCCGCTATTTCTACCTGCTCGCTAAGATTTTTGTTCTCATTTTTCAGCTCGTTATACGACTGCCTTACCTGCGCTACTTGTGTGCGCATCTTTTCGTTTTCGTCGGTAAGGCGAATATTGGTTTGGTTGAGCGAATCTATCTGATGCACAAAGCTTACCATTACGGTACGCATTGTTTTTAGCTCGCTTTGTAGCTCTTTTATCTTTCGGGCGTTGGTAGCCTTCACTGTTTTCAGCTCCTCTTGTAGCTGCATTACGCGCTCACGCTCTTGGTCAAGTTTATCGTTAAGGTCAGTATCGTAGCGACGCAACGAGTCGTAGTCTAAATACAAGTCCTGATACTCAGTTATCAGTGTCTCTTTTTCCTCTTTAAACACCTCTTCCATCTCTGTCATTTCAGAGTTTGTCTTCAGTAGCAATCCGCCCAATAGTAGCATCAAGGCTACTGATATACCAAGTGCTATCGCAATGTTTTTTTTCGTCACTTCCTAATCATTTTTATTTGTTGCACACTATCTGAACATTATGTTTTTCTGGAATGCAAAAATAGTTAATATTATATTTTTCTATGTCTAAATGCAATGGCAAATGCAATAGCAACTACAAGTGCATATATTGCAAATATTGTCCATATCATAGTCCAGTTGCCCACTTGCAAGCCATTTTCATTTGTTGTAAAATGATTCACTACATATTGTGCCGACTGTGTTCCTATTGTTGCGCCCAAGCCATTTGTCATAAGCATAAACATGCCCTGCGCACTCGAACGTATCGACTGGTCGGTTGAATTATTGACAAAAAGTGAACCTGAAATATTGAAGAAGTCGAACGCTACACCATATACTATCATTGAGAGTATGAGGAATAGCACACCCGGCATTATCGGAGTACCTATTGCAAACAGCCCAAAGCGACACACCCATGCCAACATTGCTATTATCATCACCTTTTTGATACCAAACTTGCCCAAAAAATAAGGTATGAGCAAAATGCATAGCGTTTCTGACACTTGCGACAACGATATGAGCAAATTTGAATGCTCTACAAAAAACGAATTTTGATATTCAGCATATGCGTCAAAGCTCTGAATAAACGGACTTGCATAGCCATTGGTTATTTGCAACGAAACGCCCAAAAGCATCGAAAACAGAAAGAACAAAAACATCTTTGTATCTTTAAACAAGCTAAATGCTTTCAGACCTATAGCTTCAGCAAAACTCTTACGCTCGCCACAAGTTTGCACTGAACAATTGGGCAATGTTTGCGAATAGAGAGCCAACATCACGCCCCACGCTGCACTAACAAAAAACTGCATATTCGACTGCTGATAACCAAGCAAATCAACTATCCACATCGACGCTATAAAGCCAATAGTACCAAATGTGCGTATGGGCGGAAAACTCTTCACCGTATCAAGCCCCTCCTTCTCAAGTGCATTGTACGAAACCGAGTTCGACAATGCCAATGTAGGCATATAAAAGGCTACCGATAGCGTATAGTATGGGAAAATATCAGCCAATGCAATGTCGCTATACGTATAGCCCACATAGCCAACGTATGCCATCAGAGTTGCAGCCACCAAATGACACAAGCCCAACAAACGCTGAGCTGGTATCCACCTATCAGCCACAATGCCCATAATAGCAGGCATAAAAATAGATACAACACCCTGAATAGAATAAAAATCACCAATATTGTCGCCCAATCCAATATGTGCCAAATATCCACCCATCGATGTCAGGTAAGCTCCCCAAACAGCGAACTGCATCCAGTTCATCGCAATAAGCCTAATGTTGATGTTGTTTGTCATAGCAGTAATATTGTTGCTTATATATTATATATAAGGTATAGTTATAATATTGATAAGCACTTAAGTTTTTTTAATAATTATATCTTTTTTTCACTCAAAAAAAGTAGTTCGACATACACTT
>CAJONN010000032.1:0-2645 GCA_905235955.1 uncultured Marinilabiliaceae bacterium | reverse complement strand
ACATTAAAGCATTTTACACTCGTTTTACGAAGACAAAAGTAACTAAAAAAATGGAGGTATAAGCACATTTTTTAGCCTTAGTGTTTGAAAAATATTGTACAATTGATTTACTTTGCAAAGTTGTTCAGAAAACAATAAGAGAAAATTTAGAATATTACTAATCTTTAAAACTTAAAGCTATGTCAGAAGTTGCATCAAAAGTAAAGGCAATTATCGTAGACAAATTAGGTGTTGACGAAGCAGAAGTTACAGAAACAGCAAGCTTCACAAACGATCTCGGTGCAGATTCACTTGATACCGTAGAACTTATCATGGAATTTGAAAAGGAATTTGGCATCACCATTCCTGACGACCATGCAGAGAAAATCGGAACAGTAGGCGATGCTATCGCATACATAGAAAGCAACAAGTAAAAAAACTGTAGTTACAGAATTATGGAGTTGAAAAGAGTTGTAGTAACAGGTCTGGGAGCCATTACCCCACTTGGGAATACCTTGGCAGAAACATGGCAGGGCTTGATTAGTGGTGTTAGCGGCGCAGCCCCTATCACTCGCTTCGACGCGTCCAAATTCAAGACTCAGTTCGCTTGCGAGGTCAAAGGCTATGACCCCGTTGCTTATTTCGGCAAAGACGCACGCAAATTGGATCTCTTTACCCAATTTGCCGTTGTTTCTGCCGATGAAGCCATCAAAGATTCGGGTATTCTCGATTACGAAGCTATTGACAAGAATGAAATAGGCGTTGTTTGGGGCGCAGGCATTGGCGGCATAATGACATACTTTCAGGAAGTGAAAGAATTTTGTGCTGGCGATGGCACTCCACGTTTCAATCCCTTCTTTATTCCAAAACTCATTGCCGATATCGCTCCGGGCTATATATCTATCAGACATGGCTTGGGTGGTCCAAACTTCGGCACTGTAGCAGCATGTGCATCGTCAACCAACGCTATAGCATCAGCACTTGACATTATACGCTTGGGCAAAGCTACAGCAGTGGTTACAGGTGGCTCTGAAGCCGCACTGGTTGAACCCGGTGTGGGTGGTTTTTCATCAATGAAAGCCTTATCAACACGCAACGATGACCCCAAAACAGCTTCACGCCCGTACGACAAAAATCGCGACGGATTTGTTATGGGTGAAGGCGGCGCGTGCCTTGTGCTTGAAGAATACGAACACGCTAAGCAACGTGGAGCTCACATCTATTGTGAGTTGGCTGGCTCAGCATATTCAGGCGATGCTTATCACCTCACTGCACCTCACCCAGAAGGTGAAGGCGCACGCCGTGTGATGCAAAACGCCTTGAAAGACGCATCGTTGAAGCCTGAGGATATTGACTACATAAATACTCATGGCACCTCTACACCACTTGGTGATAAAGGCGAAATAAAAGCTATATTGAATGTCTTTGGCGAACACGCTTACAAGCTCAACATCAGTTCGACCAAGTCTATGACTGGTCACCTACTCGGAGCTACTGGCGCACTTGAAGCTATCGTCTGCGTGAAAACTATAGAAAATGGCATCGTGCCACCTACTATCAATCACTTCGAAGACGACCCTGACATCGATAGCAAGTTGAATCTCACATTCAACAAAGCTCAAAAACGTGAAGTGAAAGCTGCACTTTCAAACACATTTGGCTTTGGTGGACACAATTCAACTGTAATCTTCAAGGCTATTTAATTCAGACTGTGAAAATAACAGACTTAATAAAACTTTTTTTCCGAGAGGAAAGAAAGTTTTATTTTTTTATTGCCAAAACGGCAGGCTATTACCCCTCAAACATCACTCTGTTCAAAGAGGCTTTTGTACATAAATCAACCAAAGCAAAACACAGAGGTAAACCTTTCAACAACGAACGACTCGAATTCTTGGGCGATGCCGTCTTAGACTTTGTTGTGGCCGATATATTGTATCACTACAACAATAAAATGGAAGAGGGCACAATGACTAAAATAAGAGCCGAATTGGTCAGCAGAAAACAACTCAACTCAACTGCACTCACACTCGGATTTGGCGAAATAATAAAGTACCGTGTTGGACTTTCGGCCGACAAAACACACATACCCGGCGATGCACTCGAAGCTTTTGTAGCAGCTATCTACATCGATGGCGGAATAAAAAAAGCCGCCTCGTTCGTCAGAAAATACATAGCCAATAACACGCTAATAACCAACACTATAGCCACCAACGACAACTACAAATCAGTATTATTAGAGTGGGCGCAAAAAAATAGGCAACAAATAGAATTTGCCATAGACGACCTCTACCGCACACCCGGCAGCGACTACAACTTCATCTGCTCAATAAAAGATGAAACTGGCAACGAACTTGGCAACGGACACGGAAAATCAAAAAAAGAGGCCGAACAACGAGCTGCACAGAAAGCGTTGGAAAATATAGACAATCTTAAGTTTTAAGTTTTAAGTTTTAAGTTTTAAGTTTTAAGTTTTAAGTTTTAAGTTTTAAGTTTTAACTCAAGTTTCGCAAGTAAGTAGCTCCGAAGGAGCGAAAGGAATACAACAAAAAAAATGTCTTCCAACAATTAGCACGAAACCCGATTTTCACCTCGCGGTTGTCGCCTTTGGCACGAAGCGTTAAGAAAATTATCGTAGCGAAGCGCCCGAAACGATTTTCTGTTTGAGC
>CAJONN010000031.1 GCA_905235955.1 uncultured Marinilabiliaceae bacterium | reverse complement strand
AAACAGAAAATCGTTTCGGGCGCTTCGCTACGATAATTTTCTTTACGCTCCGTGCCAAAGGCGACAACCGCGAGGTGAAAATCGAGTTCCGTGCTAATTGTTGGAAGGCTATTTGTTGGGTATATTTCTTTCGCCCTTTTATGGCTTATTTTCTGTGCATTTTTCTATTTGCGAAACTTGAATCAATAATAAACTATGCTTGTTGTGCCAAAATTTCATCTACACGTTGCTTAGCCATTTCGCGTAGCTTAAATTTCTGCACTTTACCACTACCTGTTTTCGGATAGTCGTCAACAAAGAAGATGTATTTTGGTATTTTGTAGCGAGCTATTTGACCTCTACAAAAATCTTGCACCTGCTCTTGTGTAAGTTCAACGCCATCGTTGGTGATGATGAATGCACCAACAATTTCGCCATACTTAGCATCTGGTATGCCCACTACCTCTACCATTTTTACTCCTTGCATTTTGTAGAGGAAGTTTTCTATTTCGCGCGGATAGATATTTTCACCGCCACGTATTATCATATCTTTTATTCTGCCCGTAATGTGGTAGAAGCCGTCAGCATCTTTCATAGCCAAGTCGCCTGAGTGTAGCCAGCCGTCAGCATCAATGGTTTCGGCTGTAGCTTTGGCATTTTTGTAGTAGCCTTTCATTATATTGTAGCCTCGGCAACATATTTCGCCTTGCTCGCCTACCTTACATTCTTTTTTGGTTTCGGGGTTGAATACCTTCACCTCTACAAATGGAAATTCGGTACCAACAGTTGTAGCACGTTGTTCTACTGTATGCCCAATGCGCGAGCAGGTCATGCCGGGCGACGACTCAGTAAGACCGTATACACTGATGATGTCTTTCATATACATCTTGTCCATCACTTGACGCATAGTTTCTATTGGGCAGAGCGAACCTGCCATAATGCCTGTGCGAAGCGACGAGAGGTCGTATTTGCTAAAATTCTCATGGCTTAGCTCAGCTACATACATAGTTGGCACGCCATAGAGCGATGTACAACGTTCTTTGTGAATGGCACGCAACACGGCTTCAGCCTCAAAGTCTACAGTGATGGTCATAGTCATATTGTGAGTGATAACGGCACACACGGCCAAAACTATACCAAAACAGTGGAAGAATGGCACGCAAACAAGCAAGTTGTCGGCAGGCGAATAGTTCATTGCATCGCCCGTAGCCTGACCATTATTGATAATGTTGTAGTGAGTGAGCATTACGCCTTTGGGGAAACCTGTAGTGCCCGATGTATATTGCATATTGACAATATCCTGACAATCAACAGCATCTTTCATACGCAAGTAACGCAAGTCATTGGCTTTGCGTCCTTTTTCAAAAACATCTTCGGCTGTGAGATATCCCCTACCATCACTACCATCCATTACAACAATATTTTTGAGATAAGGCAAGTGATTTCGGTCGAGGTTGTTGACCATATCAATATAGTCAGAATCACGATAATGGTCTATAATGCAAAGTGTGTGAATATCAGAGTCTTCGAGCAAATAATCGAGCTCAGCAGCTTTATAGCTTGTGTTGACTGTAACGAGCCATGCACCCAATTTTGCTGAAGCAAAAAAAACTGTAAGCCAATCAGGAATGTTATTAGCCCAAATTCCAACTTTTGAATCTTTCTCAACGCCAAGCTCCATCAAGCCTTTGGCAAATAAATCTACACGGTCGTTGAACTGACGATATGTCCATCTGATATTTCGATCAGGATATATAATAAAATCTTTTTCAGGTGTCTCGCGGTTCCATTTTTCAAGCAATCCACCAATTGTATCATTTCTAAGCTCCATAAACTTTTTTGGTTCTTTCCAGAAAAAAACGATGCAAATATAGAACATTATTGTGAGGGATTATGCCTACTTTTGAAAAAAAAAGAAAGAAAGATATGAACCGATTATTTGCCGATATATTTATTGATTTTGACGATACACTCTACGATACTCACGGTAATGCTGATTTGGCATTGTCAG
The DNA here is from genome assembly GCA_905235955.1 of uncultured Marinilabiliaceae bacterium. Taxonomy (GTDB): domain Bacteria; phylum Bacteroidota; class Bacteroidia; order Bacteroidales; family Marinilabiliaceae; genus W3P20-009. The sequence goes on along the minus strand of CAJONN010000031.1, from coordinate 11,213 downwards.
AATTGTTTGAGCATTTTGGGTTGAAGGATTTTTTCACATCTGAAACTGATTTCAAAACACCCTATTGGCAAGTCAACACTGAACTTTGGGCGCTCTATGCACACGGCAAAATAAGCCGCGATGAGCTCATAATTGAACGTTTTAGGCGTCCGCTTGCACTTGGCACTAATAACAATGGAATGCACATTGACACGAGCGACACTTTCTGCCTCGAGGTGAGCGACTATTTTCTTGAACAATGCTCAAACAAGTCCAATACTGTTGATGGAGCACACGAAGCACTTGCACATCTCAAGCAACGTGGCTATCGGCTACATCTGTGTAGCAATGGTTTTTGCGAAGTGCAATATAAAAAGCTCAATGCATCGCACCTCGATAAATATTTCGACACCATTATTCTGTCAGAAGAGGCTGGTGCCAACAAACCATCAGCACAATTTTTTGACTTTGCTTTGCAAAAGTCAGGAGCTCAACGCCAAAGCACGCTTATGATTGGCGACAACTTCGATACTGATATAGTTGGCGCAATAAATGCCAAACTCAGCACAATGTTTTTCAACCGCCAACCATCTACATTCAAAGCACCACAACCAACTGATTATGAAATACATTCGCTACACAAAATAATAGAGATATTGTAGCGTTTCGCATTTGCAAACTTTTTTGAGCAAATGACAACTATCTTATAATCAGTGCTATTTATGCTTCAGATATCAAGAAAAACTCTTATTTCGAATCGTAAACTATGGTTACCGTAGTTCCTTTGCCTTCAACACTATCTACGCCAAACAATGCTCCGTCGGCTACGGCAAGGTCTATACATATCATCAGTCCGAGTCCGATGCCTCTCTCTTCCATTAAGCCTATTTTGCTATGAGAATAATATTCATGATTGTTTATTCTTTCGCATTGTTCGGCTGGAATGCCAATGCCCGTATCGTCAACCACAACTGATGTTTTACCTGAATTTTGCACTACCGATATGCGCATATTGCCACCACTAAGGGTAAATTTGAGCGAGTTGCCTATGAGATTGCGAATTATAATGTCAAAGTGAGTAGGGTCAGCCAATATTGTAGCATTTCCATCGACAACAACATCTATATGTATATTTTTTTCCTCAGCAATAAGTTTATACACATCAACCACTTTTTCTACATAGTCTGACACGTGTATGCACTTTTTGCTAGACTTCGACAATATATCGTTTTGGCTCCATACCAATATGCTATTTGCCATTTGGCGCATCGACTGCGACACCTCGTATATATTTCGGCTATAGTCTTTTATATCTTTGTCGTCTTTGGTTTTGGCATATTGCAACTGCGACTCAGCATAGCCTATGAGTGAATTGAACGGAGCAACAAAATCGCGCGAAATGAGCGGGAATAAGCGTTGCCTCTCTTCATATATTTTGTTTTGCTTTAAGAATATTTTGCGATATCTATAACCTATGATGCTAAATATTGTTCCACTTACCAAAACCAATATGGAAAATATTATGGCTACATAACTTATGAGCGACATATTGTCATACTCATCGGTTCTGTCTTCAATGTATTTTTCAAGTTCTTTGATGCGTTTTTCGTTGTTGACGTTTTGCTCTACTTTCTGATAATACGACCATGGATATTTTGTACCAACAAGTTCTGAACGCTCATTTTTCCACAAATCGGTTTGAACTATCAATTGCTTATTGAGATAGGTGTATGCATTGCTAAAATTGCCATATTGTTCATACACTTTGGCATACAAACCATATATGTTTGCCATTATTTTTTTTGAGGGGTCAGGACAAATGTCTATAGCTGCATTTAGCTGTTGTTCAGCTTCGCGCACATCGCCAGCTACAATAAGTGTTTGCGCTATGTTGCATAGCAGTTGCGCTTTGCCATTGCGGTCGGCACTGCCATTCATATAGGTGCGCCCCTTATAGTAGCTTTTTATTGAGCGTACATAGTCCTGAAGGTTGAAATAGACGTAGCCCAATTTGTTGTTAGCATTCATCATTATGGTGCTATCGCGCCTTGCTATGTCGTCTGCCATAAAATCATTGAGCATGTCTATCGACTCTTGATTGCTATTGGTCAACACATTGACATCTACAATCTTATCTATAGCTTTCCATTTTTCATCGATGCCATCAGCACTTTTGAGTGCATCAACATATAGCTCACGGGCTTTGGTGTAGTTGCTGACCAAAACATACGAGTCGCCAAGCAACAATATGCGCTCTGCAGATGTTGCCTCATCAATGTCGGGCTGGGCAACTGCTATTATGCCACACAATAGTAATAGTTGTGTCAAAATGTATCTAAACATAATTTCACCTCCCTAAGCTATTTTTTTAGTGCTATTTCTTGTAAGTACTAACGTGCCGAGCAGCTTTTTTCTCATACAAATCGTGCAAATTGATTAGTATGGCTGTCTCTTCTACCTCTCCAAACTCATCGTTGATGGCAGTGCCAAACGAACGCATCGATGGTGAGAGTGTCATATAGGCGTTGACGAGTGGCGGTATGTTGACGCCAAGTTCTCGTACTTTGCGAACCAATATTTTGTAGTCTTCTTGCAAGTCACCAGTTGTAAATATTTTGTCGCAATCAGCTTCTGACAATCCTATCTGTATAGGATTGTAGGCATATATGAGTTTTTCGCTGCCTTTGAAGTATTTTTTCCAAAAGCCCAAAATATAGTCGCGCGCTGTTTGGTTGAAGTTGGTATACATTGTTACTTTGCCAAAGAAGTAACGCAAGTCTGGGTTGTCAACCACCAGCGAACCCAATCCGTCCCACAAGTTGTCGAGCGCATAGAGTGTTTTGGCACCTGCTCTGCTGCTTTGGTATATTGGCTGCACAAACGAACGCCCAAGTTCAATGGTTTGTGGGAAATATTCGTGTATGAATTCATCAGAAAAATGAAACATGTGCGACGTAGCCAAATAACGCGTACCATCTTGATTCTGAGGCAAATACTTGCAATGTATATAGCGGTAGCCACCCAATATTTCTTTCTCTTGCGGATTCCACACTATGAGTTGACGAAATGGTATGTCGCTCACATCATACTTGTCGATGTCTACTGACTTGCCTGTGCCACCTCCTGCCATGCGAAACGATATTTCACGCAACCTACCAACCTCTTGCATAAGGCGTGGAGCATCAGCGGCTGAGAAGTCGTATATCTGGTTGTTGCCTTTGTTGGTATTGCGCACAAAGCGTGCATTTTTCAAGTCGGCTTCAAGCTCTGCTGGCGATACGGGTTCTATTATTGGTTCTTGCAACATTATCTTTTTACCTCTTTATCAATTATTTAGACAAATTATACGATATGGCTTTTATCTCCTGCGCTACTTCATACGTATTTCGCCCTTGTAGTGTTTGCCAAGCTATCGGTTTGCCAAAGTATACATCAATGTGTTGTCCTTGCTGACGATACATTTCGTCTACCAAATATATCATTTCAATGTTGAATTTTATTCCTAATTTGGTTCGGATGTTGCTTAGGTTGTAGAAGAAGTTGCTATTCCGCCCCGTAATGTGCACAGGCACTATGTCGCGCTGTGTTTGTATGGCTTTCGACACAAATGTTTTCTTCCACTCCAAGTCGGCAACTACACCATTGCGCTTGCGCGAACATAAGCCGGCCGGAAACATAAGTATCTGATTGTCAGAAGCAAAAGCCTCTTCCATCAGCATTGCAGCTTTCCGCCCCGTAGAGCCTACTTTATTTACGGGCAAAAACACATCTTCAAAGTTCCGAATGTAGAGCAATATGTCGTTTACCGGAAATTTGATTTGCCTATACTTCAAGCCTACGGCGTGCATAAATGCCATTCCATCGAGCCCGCCAAGTGGATGATTCGATGCAAATATCAATCTACTATTTTGTGGCACATTTTCTAAACCATAAACATCAACCTCGGCACCAAATTTCTCTATTATGGCATCGGCATAGTCTAAACCTTTGATATGTGTTGTTTTAAGAATAAACTGATTTATATCATCTTGATGAACTATCCGTTTAAGATAATTTACAACAAAGTTTGGCAATAAGTGTTTTAGTTTCGGACCTTTTGCTTCAAGTACTTTATCTATGTCTATTGTAAACGACGATTCTTCCATCAAGATTGTTTTTTCAGATTGCAATAATACTAAAATAGTGCCAATTATTTGGTCTTTTGACGTATTTTTTTTAACACTATCAGATATTTTTTCACTTTTATTCAGTAGCTACACTTTGCTCACTACTGCTTGACTTTCTGTAGCTGATTTGATTTGTATTTTGCTACCTTTTTCAATGAAGTTGCCGTCAGAAATTGCATCGAGCATTTGCCCATCTACCAATATTTTGCCACTCGGACGCAAGTCAGTAAGTGCTTCACCTTCTGTTCCTATCAGGCTATTGGCTGTAGTATCAGTGCCTACGTAGCCCATTTGGTCGGCTTGCAACACTACAACTGATGTTTTGGCTCTTTCTGTATTAAAGAGGTAATGACTTGCAAGCAACACGCCCACAAAAGCTACTACAAGCGTCAATGTTATAAAAAATATTGTTCTCAGTATCAAACCATTATCAACCATACTAAAATCTAGACCATCGTTATTGAGCACACTAAATGCCAAGCCCAAAACCATACAAACTATGCCACTAATACCAGCTATACCAAAACCCGGAATGACAAATATTTCGGCCACTAAGAGTAAAACGCCTATCACAAAAAGCCATATTTCCCATGAGTCGGCAAGTCCGTCGATAAAGAGTGGCACAAAATAGAGCAATGCGGCTATTATGGCAGCTATGCTTGGCACACCCAATCCGGGTGTCTGAAGTTCGAAATAGATTCCGCCTATTATTATGAGTATCAGTATGCTACGAAAAAATGTTCCGCCCAATACTCCTTTTACATTGTCTACTGCCGTTGGGCGATATTCAGTTATGATGCAGTCAGCTCCGGCAACTCTGTGCGCCACCTCTTCTATGCTCTCCATCTTGCCTTCGCAAAAACCGTTGGCAATAGCTTCGTCGGCTGTAAATGTGAGTATGCGCCCTGAGTCAACTACGTTTTCTATGGTTATAAATTCATCAACCATAGCTTCAGCTATGTGTGGGTCGCGCAGCCAACGTGTAGTGTCATCAGAGCGCTTGCCATGAGCCTCGGCCGTAGAACGCATTGTTGAGCGCATATACGACTGATATTTGTCGGGCATTTTTTCGCCTGTTTGGTTCACAACGCTTGCTGCGCCTATGTTGCCACCTTTGCGCATATATATGCTATCGCAGGCTATTGATATGAGCGAACCTGCCGAGGCAGCATTGTTGTCAATAAAAACATAAACGGGTTGTTTGGCATTGAGTATGCGTGTGCGAATAGAATCAGCATAAACCACTTCGCCACCATAGGTATTGAGATGAATGATAACGCAATCGGCATTGTCAGTTTCCGCTTGACGAAATGCGCCTTGTGTAGCTATCCACGTGGCATTGTTTATCTCATCAAATATTTTGTATGTGAGCACATGCTTCTGAGCCTGCACTGCTATTGATATTGCAAAGAGCAAAAGAATGGAAAGGTATTTTTTCATAGAGCGATAGTTGGTTTTATTGCAAACACAAAAAGTCCACGACAATATCGCCATGGACTACAAATATTTTTCTTAAGTGTGCAGAGCTACAAAAACTACTCAGCGTCTTTGCGAGTTTCGTCAGCCTTTTTGTCGTTGTGTTTAGCAACTACTTGCGGACGACGATAATAGATTTTGTCTTGATTATACTCTTGCGTAGCAATGCTCACTGGTTTTGGCAAACGCTCGTAGTATCTCGAGATTTCTATTTGCTCCCGATTTTCAAAAACCTCTTCCAAGTTGTCAGTGTAGGTAGCAAACTCTTGCAATTTCTTGCCAAGTTCGTCTTTCATCTCAATGCTAATCTGATTAGCACGCTTTGCAATGATGTTGACCATTTCGTACACATTGCCTGTTTTTTCTGACATCTTAACTACATTGTTGGTCAATGTGTTGAGAGGTGCTGTGCTTTTTTTAAAATCTACTGGCATAATTATATTCTCTTTGCTTATATCTTTCTAAAAAAATATCAATCGTTGAATTCGCTACTTTCATTTATGCTCTGATACCTTTGTTTGTCAGAATTGTTGCCAAACTCTCGGTAATAATTCAAGTCGTCTTCATTGGGCGGAAGCAACTTTTCAGCCTCTTTCAGTCCCTTTTCTGACGATTTGAGTATGTTGTTGGCCTTTTTTGAGTAATGACTTTGCGGATATTCGTTTACAAAGGCATAATACTCATCAATAGCTTCACGATATCGTTCACTTTGCTTTGCTAAGATACTACGCTCAGCTTGTATGTATTTAGCTTCGAGTATCAGAAACGATAACTCTTCTCTGTGCTTAGTATCAGGGTATTTGCGCAAGCAGTTTTGTGCTACTATGACGGCACTCTGATAGTTGTTGCCCATATAGTTACCCAAGTTGAAATACAACCGTGCGTTGTTGTAGGCTTTGAGCGCAAGTTTGTCTTGCATTTCGTGCATCATACGTTCAACATCCTTAACTTTTTTCCCTTCTGGATAGAAGTTGAGATAGGTTTGAAACTCATCAATACTTGTTTCAGTATCTGATTGATCAAGCTCTACTTTGGGCGACAATTTGTAGTAGCAATAGCCACTCATATATTGACAATCTTCGCAATTATCGCTACTCGGAAATGTTTTTACGTATGACTGAAAATAGTGTGCAGCTGTCATATAATCGCCTATTTCTACAAGGCTCTTGGCATAATACAATGTAACTGTATCAGCACGCGATGTGCCACTATATGTTGTAACAAGTGCGCCCAACAAATTTGAGGCTTTCAAGTAATCGCCTTTAGCGTAATATTCAAGCCCCTTCTGATACCATTTTTCATTGTCGCGATTCTTGAGCAACATCTGATATTCTGTGCACGAAGATATTGTCGCTGCAAGCGACACTGCTGCTATTATATGTCTGATTCGTATGTTTACCATTAGTATATTTGTTGAAATGCAAGGAACATCCTTGCAAAATCAACGCGCAAAATTACTGATTTAATATTTCAGAACAAAAAAATTCAACAAAAGAAATCATAACCTCCACTAAAAATCACTCTTGTTTTCTTTTCTCAAAACCCCCAAACAATCACTTACCAATGCAAAAATGTTTAAAAATATTGTTTAGCACCTCTTGGCTCGACACTTCGCCCGTTATGCTTGCCAATTCATCAAGCACATCGTGCAAATCAAGGGCTACCAACTCGCCAGATATACCGCTGTTGAGCCCATCGAGCGTGCGACTAAGAGCTTCATGGCTGCGCACAAGGGCTTCGTAGTGGCGCATATTGGTAACTATCGACACATCGGTTGACACTTCGGTTGTTGCTGCCTCAATAAGTTTATGACACAAACTGCTAATACCATTTTTATTTTTGGCTGATATGGACACTATTGCCATTGGCTGCAAACTCATAAGCTTGGTTTGTAGCTGCTCAAGTGCGTTGTGTTGCGCAACATCGGCTTTGTTGAGGGCTATCAAGAAATGTTGTTCTGCTTTGTCAGTGTGCTCAACTATGTTGCTAAGTGCTTCAATTATTACGCTTGTGGGCAATGTTGCGTCAACCACTGCCAATACTATGTTGGCTTTACTTATTTTCTCGTATGTGCGCTCTATGCCAATGCTCTCTACTTGGTCGGTTGTATGGCGCAAGCCTGCCGTATCTATGAAGCGAAACATTGTGCCATCTATCATCATAGTGTCTTCTATGGCATCGCGTGTAGTGCCGTGCACATTGCTCACTATGGCGCGTTCTTCGTTGAGCAAGGTGTTGAGTAGCGTACTTTTACCTGCATTAGTTGGTCCGACAATGGCTACTGGAACGCCATTTTTTATTGCATTACCTGCCTTAAATGAACGTGCCAATTGACTTACCAACTCGTCGGCTTTGGTGGCAATGCTTATCAATTCGGTGCGGTCAGCAAACTCTACATCTTCATCGCTAAAATCTAGTTCAAGTTCAAGCAATGTACAGAGATTGAGCAACTTATCACGTAGCTGATGTAGTTCAGTGCTTAGTCCACCTTTGAGCTGCCTTAGAGCTATTTTTCGGGCTGCATCGCTTTGCGAGGCTATGAGGTCAGCAACAGCTTCGGCTTGCGATAGGTCTATTTTGCCATTGGCAAAGGCACGACGAGTAAATTCGCCTGCTGTAGCCATACGCACTCCCCTATCTATAAGAGTTCTGATGATGCGTTGCTGAATTATTACTGAGCCATGGCACGACACCTCTACCATATCTTCGCCCGTAAATGAATGTGGAGCTCTATAAACCATTGCAACCACCTCATCTATAGCATCTTCGCCATCATACAAAGTACCATAATGAAACGTGCCACCTTTCTGTGCTGTGAGTGTTTTGCCTTTTTGGGGCGAACGAAATATACTATCAACTACAGCTATGGCATTAGGTCCGGCTACGCGTACTACAGCTATAGCTCCTATGCCTGCTGCGGTTGACACTGCACATATTGTTTCATCTGTTATAAGCATAATGGCGTTTTTTTTGCGGTGCAAAGATAAAAAAAGACAAACTATTTTTACATAGCTTGTCTTAATCTTATATATTGATAAATAGCTGATTATTTCAGTCGTGCTAATGTAGCTTTTATGCGTTTGAAGGCTTCAACGATGTTTTCATCACTTGTAGCATAGCTCAGGCGGAAGCACTCTGGCGAGCCAAATGCATCGCCACCTACTGTAGCTACATGACCTACTTCGAGCAAGTACATTGCAAAGTCGGTTGAGTTGTTTATCTTTCTATCGCCATCGGCTTTGCCAAAATACGATGAACATTTTGGGAAGAGGTAGAATGCACCTTCTGGGTTGTTCACCTCAAGTCCGGGTATCTCTTTAGCCAACTTCACTATCAGATTTTTTCTGCGTTCAAATGCTTTGCGCATATCTTCTACACACTTTTGGTCGCCAGCAAATGCTGCTTCGGCTGCCTTCTGCGACACTGAGCACGGACCGCTTGTATATTGTCCTTGCAATTTATTGCAACCTTTCACAATCCACTCTGGTGCAGCTATAAAGCCTATACGCCAACCTGTCATGGCATAAGCTTTCGACACGCCATTGATTATCACTACCCTATCTTTGATGTCAGCAAATTGTGCCATCGAAGCATGCTTGCCAACATAGTTGATGTGCTCATATATTTCGTCAGCAATCACTATTATGCGTTCGTACTTCAAAAGTACATTTTTGAGTGCTTCGAGTTCTTTTTGGCTATAAACCGAACCTGTAGGATTTGATGGTGAACAAAGTATGAGGGCACGAGTGCGAGGTGTTATGGCAGCCTCAAGTTGTTCGGGGGTTATTTTGAAGTTAGCTTCAATTTTAGCCTCTACAAATACAGGAGTACCTTCGGCCAACAATACCATTTGCGGATAGCTCACCCAATATGGAGCTGGTATTATCACCTCATCGCCAGCGTTTACAAGGGCCATTATAGCGTTGCAAACTGACTGTTTAGCACCATTCGAACACAATATTTGCGATGCCTTGTAGTCTAATCCGTTTTCATTTTTGAGCTTAGATACGATGGCATTTTTCAGTTCGGGATAACCCGGCACTGGTGAATAACGCGAGAAGTTGTCGTCAATAGCTTTTTTGGCAGCATCTTTTATATGGTCTGGTGTGTTGAAGTCTGGCTCGCCCACACTCATATTTATTACGTCGATGCCTTGCGCTTTGAGTTCGCTACTCTTCTGCGACATTGCCAGAGTAGCTGATGGCGCTAATCTGTTCAAACGATCTGAAAGGTTCTCCATTGCCTTGTAGTGTTCTTTAAATTTTGTCGTTAATTGATTATCAGGTTCACATTTTGCAACCTTCGACTGCAAAATTAATACAAAAATCGTAATTTATCACACAGAATACAAAAATATCACAAATTATTATCGCAGCTCGCACAGATATTTATCCTCGCACTGATAACACTGAAAATAGAGCTTTTTACTCAAGTTTTGCGAGTGATCTACATAACAAAGGCACCACACATATACGTGCGATGCCTCTACTACAATTATATGATAATCAAAACATTACATATTCATACCACCATCGACCTGAATAACCTGACCAGTTACGTATGACGACAAGTCGCTAGCCAAGAATGTAGCCACATCAGCTATATCCTCTGGCTTGCCACCTCTGCGCAAAGGTATCTTCTTCATCCACTCTTCGCGTACTGCTTCAGGCAACTGCGCTGTCATAGCTGTTTCTATGAAGCCCGGAGCTATGGCGTTGGCACGAATGCCTTTTGGTCCCATCTCTTGTGCTACAGACTTTGCCAATGCTATCATACCTGCCTTTGAAGCTGCATAGTTAGACTGACCTGCATTGCCATGCACACCAACTACACTTGCCATATTGATAATAGAACCTTTGCGTTGACGTAACATAATGGGCACTACAGCATGTATAAAGTTGAATGCTGACTTGAGGTTGACATTGATAACTGCATCCCACTGCTGCTCTGTCATACGCAACATCAAACCATCTTTAGTAATGCCTGCATTGTTGACCAAAATATCAATAGAGCCAAATTCTTTATGTATAGCGGCTACCACCTCTTCTGTTTGAGCGAAATCAGCAGCGTTTGAAGCAAAAGCTTTCACCTTGACACCAAGTGCAGCTATCTCTTTTTCTGTCTGCTGTGCGTCTTCATTTATTGCAAGATCAGTAAATGCTATGTTAGCACCTTCTGAAGCAAACTTGAGAGCCAATGCTTTACCAATGCCACGTGCGGCACCGGTTACAACTGCTGTTTTTCCTTCGAGTAATTTCATTTTAATATCTTTATTTTGATTTGTGTTCTATTTTTGCGGTGCAATATTAACGAATTATTTTGATGATTTAAAATATTGTTACCTCAAGTTTCGCAAGTAGAAATGTACCGCAAACAAGTCCACAAAGACGGAATTTTCATTAATTGGGTTTAGTGCTTATTGTTGGAAGACAATTTGTTGGTTACTCAAGTTTCGCAAGTGAAAATATACTGCAAACAAGTCCCTAAACATGGCTTTTTCATTAATCTTTTACTTTTTCTTTCCGCAAGACTCAACGATGATTGAGCGAAGCGAAATAAAAAGTAACAAAAAGAACTCGTCGCTGTTGCCAC
>CAJONN010000030.1 GCA_905235955.1 uncultured Marinilabiliaceae bacterium | reverse complement strand
GATTGGTCGGATGTTCAGGCTCTGCAGTATTTGGCATAGTTTCATCCGAACCAAAAATTTTGACTACATATACCTGAGCATAAATGTTAGTTGTTATTGCGCTGAAACCAATGATCACAAAAATCAAAAGTAAAATTCTGTTCATAGCTGTTTTTCAAATTGGTTTGAGCAAAGGTAGTTTTTTTTCAAATAGCTTATAACTTGACAATAAAATAAAAAAAACGAGGCGTTTTGTCTTTTCTTTATTGCCCAGAAAAAAAAGACAAACGCCTCGTTGCACAGAATAGGGGGTTGTTGAATAGAGTTATATTTTTAGTATGCCATTTCGTGTACACCTTTTACAGCTCTGCCGCTTGGGTCGTTGAGGTTGCGGAAGGCTTCGTCCCACTCTAAGGCTTTGGCAGTAGAGCATGCTACGCTGGCTTCGCTTGGTACGCTACGTGCTGCTGAGTCGCTGGGGAAGTGCTGTGCAAAGATGCTCCGATAGTAGTATTCCTCTTTGTTTTTGGGTGGGTTGATAGGGAAGCGTTCGGCAGCGTGTTGCATCTCTTCATCGCTGACGGCTTCGGAGGTTATTTTTTTCAAAGTGTCTATCCATGAGTAGCCTACGCCGTCGCTAAACTGCTCTTTTTGTCGCCAAGCTACTTCTGCTGGCAACATGTCAGCAAAAGCTTCGCGCACAATTTTCTTTTCGATGGTGTTGCCACTACACATTTTTGCTTCTGGGTTGGTGCGCATTGCTACATCAAGAAACTCTTTGTCGAGGAACGGAACGCGACCTTCGACACCCCATGCTGAGAGGCTTTTGTTGGCTCGGAGGCAGTCGTAGAGGTGCAGTTTAGAGAGTTTGCGCACCGTCTCTTCATGGAATTCTTGTGCTGATGGTGCTTTGTGGAAGTAGAGGTATCCGCCAAAAACTTCGTCGGCGCCTTCGCCTGATAACACCATTTTGATTCCCATCGACTTGATGACGCGTGCCAATAAGTACATTGGCGTAGAGGCGCGCACTGTGGTTACGTCGTAGGTTTCGATGAAGTAAATTACATCTCTGATGGCATCTAATCCCTCTTGTATGGTGTAGTTTATTTCGTGGTGTACGGTGCCAATGTGGTTTGCTACCATGCGAGCCTTAGCAAGGTCGGGTGCGCCTTTGAGTCCGACGGCAAATGAGTGTAGGCGAGGCCAATAGGCTTTTGACTGCGAGTTGTCTTCGATGCGCATTTGGCTGTATTTTTCGGCCACTGCTGATATTATTGACGAGTCTAATCCGCCTGAGAGAAGTACGCCGTAGGGTACGTCAGACATGAGTTGGCGTTTTACGGCATCGGTGAGTGCGTCGTGCAATTGGGCAACGCTGGCTGTGTTGTTTTTTACGGCATCGAAGCTAAACCAATCGCGTGTGTAGTAGCGCTCAAGCTGCACGGTAGGTTTGCTACTTGTAGCTTTGATGTGAGCGTAGTGTCCGGGCAAGAAGGGCTGATATTCATCGCATTGTCCTTCGAGTGCTTTGAGTTCAGAGGCTACATATACGCGTCCGGCGGCATCGGTGCCAATATATAGCGGAATGACGCCAATGGGGTCGCGCGCTATGAGGTAGCTGTTGGTTTCGGTGTCGTAGAGCACAAAGGCAAATATGCCGCTTAGTTCTTCGAGGAAGTTGATGCCTTTGTCGCGGTAGAGAGCCAAGATGACTTCGCAGTCAGAGCCTGTCTGGAAGTTGTATTGGTTGGCATATTTTTTTCTGATATCTTGATGGTTGTATATTTCGCCATTAACGGCCAACACTTGTTTGTGGTCGGGCGAGTAGAGTGGTTGTCCGCCACTTTCAGGGTCTACAATGCTAAGTCGTTCGTGGGCTAATATGGCTGAGCCTCCCACGTAGATGCCACTCCAGTCCGGACCGCGATGACGTATTTTTTTGCTCATTTGTAGAGCTTTTTGTCGTAGCTCTGGAGTTTGCGTTTCGATGTTGAGTATTGCTGCTATTCCACACATGTTACTTTCGGTATTTATCTTTTTGGGTGCTAAATTATACTATTCTGTTATTTTGATGGGTGATATTGTTTTGTTTTAAATCTTAAATATGCTTATTTGTTACGATTTGATAATTTTATTACTTTTTGTTGTGGTCTTTGTTTTATTTTGAAATAAAAAAGGTAGAAATATTTAAATATTAAAAGTGTTGCATATTTAAAACAGAAAAACAGAAAGAGATTGAGTCCGTTCCTGCAATCTCTTTCTGAACAATTAACGTTTGTGTTTTTAAAGAAAAATAGAGGTTATATTTTGCTTATCATGGCTTCAATGTAAATCCGACTATGAAATAAGCTTTTTCGGAGCGTGGGTTGGCTACAATTTGTCCGAATATGGGCAATGCAAATGTGTCGGTAAAGCGAATTTCTTTGGTGGCGTTGAGCGCTATGTTGGTTATTGCAAAACGACTAACGTCGTAGAAGTCAGTGCTATATGGTACTGCACCAACTGCAATATTCCAATCGACAGTAGCAGCACTAAACGGAACGCCTATTTCAAAATATGAGCTGTATGCGCGTTTGCCATCAGAGCAAGTGCCATCGTTGCCTGTGATGTTGGTAAACCATTGTATGTTTACGTGCCCAAGGTCGACACCTACATTGGCTTCTATTAGGTGGTTTGTGCTATGTGCTTTGTATTTGAAGTATTTGCCGTCGGGTTCAAGTCCTTCGTTGAACCAATAGTCGGTAACTCCGATGTTGAATTTGCCTATTGTGTAGCCCAGTGTGAGGTCAAACTCTTTAGTGTCTGATGCTTCTGTGCCTACGCTACCCCATGCGCTAAGGCTGAGTCCGTTGTATTCGATGCCAAGTGTAGGCTGTATCGACACATTGCCACACTCTTGTCCGCGCCAGATATATTGGCTCACTACGTCGGCTGCCAAGGTGGTTTCAACGCCGCTACTCTCTTGCGCGCTGATGCCAATGGCGGTGCAGAGCATTGTGCTGAATAAATATATAGTTCGTTTCATTGCTAAAGTTTTTTGTAAATAATAGGTTGATTAAGGGGTTGGATGGAGGGTAGGAGAGTCTGAAGCATTAGTTGTAGCAACCTTCGCCGTGTTCGTATATGTCAAGTCCTTCTTCCTCAATGCGTTTTTCTACACGCAAACCATGTATGCGTTTTATTCCGAAGAAGAGGATAAATCCACAAGCAGCAGCCCAAAGGTCGATAACAATTACGCCAAATGTTTGTGCGCCCAAGAAGCCCCATCCGTGTCCGTAGAGCAAGCCGTCAGATGTAGAGAGCAAGCCGGTCATTATTGTGCCCAAGATGCCGCACACGCCATGCACTGATGATGCACCAACTGGGTCGTCGATGTGGAGCTTGTTGTCGATGAATTCTATAGAATATACCAGCACGATGCCACACGCAAGTCCGATGATTACCGCACCAAGTGGCGAAACTACATCGCAGCCAGCTGTAATGCCTACAAGGCCTGCCAATATGCCGTTGAGTGTGAGTGAGAGCGATGGTTTGCCATATTTTATCCAAGTGAGGAACATAGTAGCTACACCACCTGCAACGGCTGCAAGGTTGGTAGTGAGGAAGACGTGTGAAATAGCTATGCGGTTTACTTCGCCCGAAGCTGCAAGCTGTGAGCCCGGGTTGAAGCCAAACCAACCAAGCCACAAGATGAATACGCCAAGTGCAGCCATTGCCAAATTGTGGCCGGGTATGGCGCGGCTCTTGCCATCTTTAGAATATTTGCCAATGCGTGGACCGAGTGCCAATGCGCCAATGATAGCCAATACGCCACCTACGCTATGTACAATGGCTGAGCCGGCAAAATCGTGGAATGCAGCGCCAAATACATTGCTCATAAATGAGTCGGCAGCATCAGAGCAGAGCCAGCCACCGCCCCAAGTCCAGTGACCTTCGATGGGGTAGATGAAGAGTGAGATGAATGCGCTGTAGATGAGGTACATAGAGAATTTGGTGCGCTCGGCCATAGCACCACTAACAATGGTAGCTGAAGTGGCACAAAATACTGTTTCGAATATCAAAAAGCCCTCAACAGGTAGGTCGCTGTTGTAGAATGAGAGGTCGCCCCAGTTGGGTACGCCAATGAAGCCCTCGCCATCAGAGCCAAACATAAAGCCGAAGCCAATAAAGAAGAACAAAAGCGAACCAAACATAAAGTCTACAAAGTTCTTCATCAGGATGTTGGCTGTATTTTTGCTACGTGTGAAACCAGCTTCGCACAAGGCAAAACCCGGCTGCATCCAAAACACAAGCATAGCTGCCAAAAGCATCCAGACTGTATCGAGTGAAATACCTATTTCTTCCATAATTTTTTCTGTTTTTTAGAGGTTGTTTTTTCTGTTGTTACTTCTTGTCTCTCAGCACCATATCTCCGTGTTCTCCGGTGCGAATGCTCCAAGTGTCGCTCACATCGCTCACAAATATGCGGCCGTCGCCCACTTCGCCAGTGTGTGCCACTTTTAGAATGACGTTTACCGTTGGCTCCATAATTACATCGCGGCATACAATGGTAATAGCTACACGTTCGATAACGTCGGTGGAGTATTGTACGCCACGATAGATGCGTTCCTGACGGCTCTGGCCAATGCCATGCACGTCGTGATATTCGAACCAGTCGATGTCAGAGCTTAGCAAAGCCTCTTTTACATCGTCGAATTTGGTTTTTCTGATGATTGCTTCAATCTTTTTCATACTATATTATATATTCTATGAATAATACGTGTTTGACTTTCGTTCTGTAATTGAACAATGCAAAGTTGTTTTATATTGAAAGATTTTGAAGTGTTTTTATAATAAATTATTTTTTAAAAAAGCTTAAAGTTATTGTTTGTAATTTATATGCTTTGTTTTTGTGCTGATTGTAAGTTTATGCGCAGTTGTAACTACTTTTTAATTTTAAAAAAGAAGTTTTGCCAATAATTTAGTATTTTGCTATTGACTCGCACTATGCCTTTTTTATTTTATCCAAAAATATGTATGTGTTAATTTGTAAGATATTTCACTTTTTTGAGCGGTGTTTTATTCATAAATAAAGAAAAAAGGCTTGTTTTTCTATAAAATGAAAGATAAAACTATTTTTAAGATTTAAAAAGAAAGTTGGTATTGTTTGTATTAATATTTTCGTTTAATATTGCGCCGAAAAATTTAAGAACGAAAGTAAAGGTAACGGTAATATGATAAATTGTAAACTCCAGACGCCTCAAAAGGGGCTTTATCAAAGTAGCTACGAGCACGATGCTTGTGGTGTGGGTATGATTGTTAATATCCACGGCAACAAGAGTCATGAGCTTGTCGACAATGCGTTGCGGGTGTTGGAAAATATGCGCCACAGAGGTGCCGAAGTAGGCAAAGATGGCGATGGTGCCGGCATTATGATACAAATTCCGCACGAATTTATTCTTCTGCAAGGCATTCCCGTACCAGAAAAGGGCAAGTATGGTACTGGTTTGGTCTTTTTGCCCAAAGAAGAGAAGGCTCAGCAAGAAATTCTGAGCATAATGATAGAGGAGATAGAGCGCGAAGGCTTGCAACTGATGCACTTGCGCAACGTGCCTACCAACTCTGAATGCTTAGGTGAGGCTGCACTTAGTACCGAGCCAGCCATCAAGCAGCTTTTCATCACTGGCGTGAACGATGACAAGGTCGACTACTTTCCTCGCACGCTCTACATCATCCGCAAGAAGATTGAAAAACGCATTGCACAACTTGCGGCTGACGATAAGCGTTTTGCTGACTTCTACATCTGCTCATTGAGCAATAGCAACATTGTATATAAAGGTATGCTATCGTCGATGCAGGTGCGCCAATATTTCCCTGACCTTACCAATCCGTATCTGACAAGTGGCTTGGCATTGGTTCACTCACGCTTCAGTACCAACACATTCCCTACATGGAGTTTGGCACAGCCTTTCCGCCTCTTGGCTCACAATGGCGAGATAAACACCATTAGAGGCAACCGCGGATGGATGAAAGCACGCGAGAGTGTATTGTCTAGCGAAGCTTTGGGCGACATAAAGAATATATCGCCTATTGTGCAGCCCAACATGTCAGACTCAGCATCGCTCGACAATGTGCTCGAGTTTTTCCTCATGTCGGGTCTGTCATTGCCACACGCTATGAGTGTGCTCGTGCCTGAATCGTTCAACGACAAAAATCCTATATCAGAAGACCTTAAAGCCTTCTACGAATACTACTCAATACTTATGGAGCCATGGGACGGACCTGCAGCGCTCCTCTTCAGCGATGGTCGTTTCGCAGGCGGTATGCTCGACCGCAATGGCTTGCGTCCTGCGCGTTACACCATAACCAAAAACGACACTATGGTAGTGGCTTCAGAGGTTGGCGTTATCGACTTCGACCCAACTGAAATAGCCGAAAAAGGCCGTTTGCAACCCGGCAAGATTTTGCTCATCGACACAAAAGAGGGCAAAATTTACTATGATGGCGAAATAAAACAACGTTTGGCAAACGAACATCCATATCGTCAGTGGCTTAGCACCAACCGCATTCAGCTCGAAAAACTCAAGAGCGGTAGGCATGTTGAAAATAGCGTGACAGACTTGCTACAAAAAGAGGTGATGTTTGGCTATGGTGCTGAAGATGTTGACGGCACAATAGTTCCAATGGCTGTTAACGGACAAGAACCTACGGCTGCTATGGGCAACGATACGCCTCTGGCCGTTTTGTCTGACAAACCACAAATCTTCTTCAACTACTTCCGTCAGCAATTTGCACAGGTAACCAACCCTGCCATCGACTCAATACGCGAAGAGCTTGTAATGTCGCTCACCGAATATATTGGTAGGGTAGGCACAGGCATTCTGAAGCCCAACGAGACAAACTGCAAAATGGTGCGCTTGCCTCACCCAATACTAAACAACACACAGCTCGACATATTATGCAACATACGCTACAAGGGCTTCAACACCATCAAGTTGCCAACACTTTTCAACAAAGACAAAGGTGCCAACGGACTACGCGATGCTCTTGATGCTTTGTGTCATCAGGCCGAAAAGTCGGTTGACGAAGGCTACAACTACATCATCCTCTCTGACCGCGATGTAGACGCTACACACGTAGCAATACCTTCACTCTTGGCCGTAAGTGCTGTACATCACTACCTCATAAGCGTAGGCAAGCGCGTGCAAACAGCCCTCATTGTAGAGAGCGGTGAGATACGCGAAACAATGCATGCCGCATTGCTATTGGGCTATGGTGCTTCGGCTCTGTGCCCATACATGACATTTGCTATTCTCGATAGCCTCGTAAAGCAACACAAGATACAAGAAGACTATACCACCGCCGAAGCCAACTACATAAAAGCTGTGAAGAAAGGTCTCTTCAAGATTATGGCTAAGATGGGCATATCAACCATACGTTCATATCGTGGTGCTAAGATATTTGAAAGCATCGGATTGAGCGAGAGTTTGCTCAAAAACTACTTCGGTACCGATGTGTCGACCATTGGTGGTATCGGATTGGAGAAGATAGCAGCCGACGCTATTGCACTGCACGATGTTGCATTTGCACAAAACACTAGCACTGGTTTCTTGCCAAACTACGGACAATTCCACTGGCGCAAAGATGGTATAAAACATGCATGGACTCCTGAAACTATAGCTACATTGCAACTTGCAACACGCACAGGCGACTATCAGAAGTTTAAGCAATATTCGCAACTCGTCGACCAAAAAGAAGACCCTATTTTCATCCGCGACTTCTTGGGTTGGAAGAAAAATCCTATTAGCGTAGACGAGGTTGAACCAGTAGAGAATATCGTAAAGCATTTTGTAGCCGGAGCTATGTCGTTTGGTGCATTGTCAAAAGAGGCTCATGAGGCTATTTGCTTGGCAATGAACAAACTTGGCGCTCGTTCAAATACTGGTGAAGGTGGTGAAGATGCTGAGCGTTTTCACTCAGAATTTGACGGTATAAGCCTCAGTAGCAAAACCAAACAGGTAGCAAGCGGACGCTTTGGTGTTACAACTGAATATTTGGTAAATGCTGAAGAGATACAGATAAAGGTAGCTCAGGGCGCAAAACCCGGTGAAGGTGGTCAGCTACCGGGCTTCAAAGTAAACGAAGTGATAGCCAAAACACGTCACTCAATACCGGGCATCTCGCTCATTTCGCCTCCGCCTCACCACGATATTTATAGTATCGAAGACCTCGCACAGCTCATTTTCGACCTCAAAAACGTCAATCCACGCGCTGCAGTGAGCGTCAAGTTGGTAGCAGAAAGTGGCGTAGGCACCATTGCCGCTGGTGTGGCAAAAGCTAAAGCCGACCTCATTGTCATTAGTGGCGCAGAGGGTGGTACAGGTGCAAGCCCAGCTTCATCAATGCGTTTTGCAGGTATATCGCCCGAAATTGGTTTGGCCGAAACACAACAAACACTTGTTCGCAACGGATTGCGCTCAGGTGTACGCCTACAAGTCGACGGACAAATAAAAACCGGACGTGATATTGTGCTGATGGCATTGCTTGGTGCTGAAGAATTTGGTTTCGGCACAGCAGCACTCATAGTTTTGGGCTGCGTAATGATGCGCAAGTGCAACCTCAATACCTGTCCAATGGGTGTGGCTACTCAAAACCCTGAACTGCGCAAGCACTTTATTGGCAAATATGAATATTTGGTCAATTACTTCACATTCCTTGCACAAGAGGTGCGCGAATATTTGGCAGAGATGGGCTTCAAGAGCCTCAACGACATTGTTGGTCATACAGAGCTCATTGAAACATCATCATCGGTGCTCGACTTCAGCCGCTTGCTCAACAAAGAAAACGGCACATTGCACTTCACTGCCGATGCTCACCGCCCAGCTATTCCGCTTGGCATGCAAGGCACAGTGCTCGACCAGCAGATGATTTCAGCTGCACAAATATCAATAGATAAACAAGAGGAAGTAACTCTCGACTATGCCATAAAGAATACCGACCGCGCTGTTGGTACTATGCTCTCTGGTCTCATCGCCTCAAAATATGGTTTGGCTGGTTTGCCTACTGACACTATCAATGTTAAGTTCAAAGGCTCGGCAGGTCAGTCGTTTGGTGCATTCCTTGCACACGGCATCAGCTTCAAGCTCGAAGGCGAAACCAACGACTACTTTGCTAAAGGACTTAGTGGCGGTCGCATAGCCATATTGCCACCTACACGTTCCAATTTTGCTGCCGAAGACAACATCATAGCAGGCAACACCGGCTTGTATGGTGCAACATCAGGCGAACTCTATATCAATGGTAAAGTGGGCGAACGTTTCGGAGTACGCAACTCTGGCGCAATAGCCGTAATAGAAGGCGCTGGCGACCACTGCTGCGAATATATGACTGGCGGACGCATTGTTGTGCTGGGCGAAACTGGTCGAAACTTTGCAGCCGGTATGTCGGGCGGTGTGGCATACGTATGGGACAAGAAACATACTTTTGACTACTTCTGCAATATGGATATGGTTGAAATAAACCTTGTAGAAGATTCAGTAAGCCGCAAAGAACTGCACGAACTCATTCGCCAACACTACCTCTACACAGGCTCGAAGATAGCACGCCTCATGCTCGACGATTGGCAACGATATGTTGAAGACTTCATACAAGTTGTGCCTATCGAGTATAAGAGAGTGCTGCAAGAAGAGCAGATGAAGAAGTTGCGCGACAAAATTGCAGATATGCAGCGCGAATATTAAACGAGGAGCATTTTCAAACTTTAATTTTCAATTGCAATGGGAAATCCGAAAGCATTTTTAGATATACATCGCCAAGAAGCAGGTTATCGTCCTATTCATGACCGAATACACGATTTTGGCGAGGTGGAACAAACACTCAATACCCGCGACCGTAAGTTGCAAGCTAGCCGTTGTATGGATTGTGGCGTACCTTTCTGCCATTGGGCTTGTCCGCTTGGCAACAAACCACCAGAGTGGAACGATGCACTCTACAAAGGCGAATGGGAGCTCGCATACAAATTGCTCACTGCTACCAATCCATTCCCAGAGTTCACAGGACGCATCTGTCCTGCTCTGTGCGAAAAGGCTTGTGTACTCAACCTTATCGAACATGAGGCTACTACCAACCGTGAAGACGAATGTGCCATTGTTGAAGCTGCCTATCGCGAAGGTTTTGTAGCTCACACAAACACACCACGCAATGGCAAACGTGTGGCAGTAATTGGTGCCGGACCTGCTGGTTTGGCTGCTGCCAACGAACTCAATATCAGAGGCTATGCCGTTACAGTGTTTGATAAAAACGAAGCTGCTGGCGGACTTTTGCGTTACGGCATTCCAAACTTCAAACTCAACAAAGCTATTGTTGACAGACGCATCAGTTTGCTTGTTGAAGATGGTGTAGAGTTCAGATACAACGAAGAACTTATCACTAAGCAAGATGGCAACACTGTAACACTCTCAACCACCAAGAGCTCGCTTGCCGACTTCGATGCTATTGTGATAGCTACTGGCACACCTACCGCACGCGACCTTAAGTTGCCCGGCCGTGAACTCAAAGGCGTTCATTTTGCCCTCGAAATGCTTGCACAACAAAATCGTATATTGGCAGGCATCGAAATACCTCAAGATCAGCTCGTCAACGCCAAAGGCAAAGATGTGCTCGTCATTGGTGGTGGCGATACAGGCTCTGACTGCATCGGTACTTCGCATAGGCAAGGTTGCAAGAGCGTAACGCAAATAGAGATTATGCCACGCCCTGTTGAAGGTTTTGTCGATCCTCAAAATCCATGGCCAAACTATCCACGCACCCTCAAAACAACATCGTCGCACGAAGAGGGCTGCACACGTCGTTGGAACATAAACACACTTGAGTTTATCGGCAAAAATGGCAAACTCACAGGTGTCAAAGTACAAGAAATCGATTGGCAACCAAATCCTGATGGCGGTCGCCCAATAATGGTAGAAAAAGGCAAACCTGAAATCATCAAAGCTGAGCTTGTGCTTTTGGCTATGGGCTTCCTCAAGCCAGAGCATCCGCAGTATCCAAGCAACGTGTTTGTATGTGGCGATGCCGCTATGGGCGCAAGTCTGGTAGTCAGAGCCATTGCAAGTGGCAAAGATGTAGCAGCTAAGATAGACAACTACTTGAGCAAATGACAACAATAGCGTTCACCAAGATGCACGGTTGTGGCAACGACTACATCTACGTAGATGCTATGCGCTACCACATTGCCGACCCCGCATCGCTTGCCATTGCTATAAGTAATCGACATACTGGTGTTGGCTCTGATGGGCTTGTGCTCATCGGAGCTGCCACCACTCCTGATGCCGACTTCTCTATGCGCATCTTCAATGCCGACGGATCTGAAGCACTGATGTGTGGCAACGCTTCGAGGTGTATTGGCAAGTACTTGTATGAACGTCATCTGACAAAAAATACTACCATTAGACTTCAAACTCTTTCTGGCGTAAAAATACTTGCGCTTCATCTCACTGGCGACACTGTGAGTAGCGTAACGGTAGATATGCTTGAGCCCGTGCTAAACAATGCTGAGCAGTTTGTACCACAAAGTGGTTTGCCTGCTGGCACTTTTGTTTCGATGGGCAATCCGCACTACGTTATCTTCACCGCTAACGTTGATGAGGTTAGCACTCAAGGTCCGTTACTTGAGTATCACCCTTCGTTTCCACAGCGATGCAACATAGAGTTTGCTCATATAGAGCCTACGGGCATTGTTCGTACCCGAGTATGGGAACGTGGTAGTGGTATTACAATGGCTTGTGGTACAGGCGCTTGTGCTACAGCAGTAGCAGCCATACAAAACCATTTAGCCCCTCGCAATGTGCAAATAGCAATGGATGGTGGCGAGCTCAACATAGAGTGGCGTGAAGCCGACAACCACGTCTACATGACCGGTCCGGCTACATTTGTTTGCGATGGCACTTACCAATTTTGATACGTTTGAATAAAAAGAAAAATATATGGCATTAGTAAACGAGCACTTCTTAAAGCTACCAAACAACTATTTGTTTGCCGATATAGCTAAGAAAGTTAACGCTTTCAAAGTGATGCAACCCAAAGCCGAAATTATCTCGCTCGGTATTGGCGACGTAACACAACCACTTGCTCCAGTCGTAATTGAAGCTATGCACAAAGCCGTCGATGAAATGTCAGTGCAAGCATCGTTCAGAGGTTATGGTCCTGAGCAGGGCTACGACTTTTTGCGCCAAGCTATACTCGACAACGACTTCCTTCCTCGTGGCATTCATCTCGATATTGATGAGATATTTATCAACGACGGAGCCAAGTCAGACACTGGCAACATTCAGGAACTCATTCGCTGGGACAACTCTATTGGCGTTACAGATCCTATCTATCCCGTCTACATCGACTCCAACGTTATGATAGGGCGCGCAGGCGTAGTTGAAGATGGCAAGTGGTCTAATGTGCTCTATATGCCTTGCACCGCCGAAAACAACTTCACGCCACAAATACCAGAACATCGCGTCGATGTAGTTTACCTTTGCTATCCAAACAACCCTACGGGTACTGTCATCTCAAAGCAAGAGCTTCGCAAGTGGGTCAATTATGCTCTCAAAAACGACTCTATTATCTTCTACGATGCTGCATATCAGGCATTTATTACCGATCCATCGGTGCCTCATAGCATCTACGAGATACGTGGTGCACGCAAATGTGCCATCGAATTCCACAGCTTCTCAAAGACGGCAGGTTTTACAGGTGTTAGATGCGGATATACTGTTGTGCCTAAAGAACTTACCGCAGCAACAATAGGTGGCGAGCGCATTGAACTCAACAGACTTTGGAATCGTCGTCAATGCACCAAGTTCAACGGCACAAGCTACATATCGCAGCGTGCTGCCGAAGCCATCTACACACCCGATGGCAAAAAGCAAATACAGCAAACCATCGACTACTACATGCAAAATGCTAAGCTCATGCTCAGCACATTCCGCAAACTTGGTTTTGAAGTTTATGGTGGCGAAAATGCTCCATATATTTGGCTAAAGACAACAAATGGCAACTCATGGAAGTTTTTTGAAGAACTGCTCTATGGTGCCAACGTAGTTTGCACGCCCGGCGTAGGCTTTGGTCCAAGTGGCGAAGGCTATGTGCGCTTCACCGCTTTTGGTAGCCACGAAAAAACGCAAGAGGCATTGCAACGAATAGAAAAATGGTCGGTTTAATTGATTTTTTCTCCAAGAGAGGCTACTGAAGTTATATTCTTTGGTAGCCTCTCTTTTTTTGTTGTTATGAAAAAA
>CAJONN010000029.1 GCA_905235955.1 uncultured Marinilabiliaceae bacterium | reverse complement strand
TTCCTTATATCCCAATTATTGATTATCTTTGCACAAAACAAAAAGAAGATATTATCATGATAAAGCATATCGTATTGTTCAAAATGCGCGACGACATTGACGCTACTACCAAAAATGCCAACCTCAAAACAATCAAAGCAGGTTTGGAAGCTCTTATAGGCGTTGTGCCTACGTTGCGTTCAATGGAAGTAGGCATCAATTGCAATCCGGCAGAAAAATTTGACCTTGCACTTGTTGCTACCTTTGATAATTTGGACGACCTCAATGCATACGCTATTCACCCAAATCATTTGGCTGTGGGTAAGCAAATCAAAGCAATGCTCGATGTGAGAGCTTGCAACGATTTTGAGTTCTGAAAAACAAAAATCTGATACTATATGGGCGGAATTTCATTCTTCAAAGTGCCCCAACACAGAGTTTTCAACTATCAGCCACGCTATTATGACCCCGAGAAAGAGAGGCGCGAACAACGTCGCAAAGAACTCGGACTGGCTGACGACGATGAGGCTAATGCCGAATACTCTGTTGGTTCGCTCATCAGAGGCGGTGCTATGCGCAGTAGGCACGACCATTTTAGCCAAAAGATGCAAAGCCAAAAACGAAGGTCGCAATTTACGCTTATACTGCTTATTGCGGGGCTTAGTGTGGTAGCTTATTACCTCATACGCGATTATCTCGATGTGTTTATTCAAGTGATATTCGGATAAAACAGAGTACATGTCAAACGTCATTCATATGCTTCCTGATTCGGTGGCTAATCAGATAGCGGCTGGTGAGGTTATTCAACGGCCAGCATCGGTAATAAAAGAGCTAACCGAAAACGCTGTCGATGCAGGTGCTACCGATATCAAGGTGGTGGTCAGAGATGGTGGGCGTACGCTAATTCAGGTTATCGACAATGGCTGTGGCATGTCAGAAACTGATGCCCGAATGGCTTTTGAGCGTCACGCTACATCAAAGATAACGCAGGTTACCGACCTCTATGCGCTTCATACTATGGGCTTTAGAGGCGAGGCATTGCCTTCGATAGCAGCTGTGGCACAAGTAGAACTGCTTACTCGGCGCAATGGTGATGAACTTGGCGTAAAAATAGAGATAGCAGGTTCGAAGGTTGGTAGCCAAGAGCCTGTAGTTACGCCTATTGGCAGCCAGTTTTGTGTGCGTAACCTCTTTTTCAACATACCAGCACGCAGAGCTTTTCTCAAGTCAGACTCTACTGAGATGCGCCATATAACTACTGAGTTTTTGCGCGTAGCATTGGCACATCCAAGCGTAGCATTGTCGCTCAATAGCAATGGAGCGCCACTCTACGTATTGCCACAAGGCAACATAAAACAACGCATATCGGGCGTAGTGGGTAAGGCGTTGGCGCAAGAACTTGTGCCAATAGAGGTAGAAACAAGCATTGTAACGATAAAGGGCTTTGTTGGTACACCCGAAACGGCTCGCAAAACGGGTGCCGACCAATATTTCTTTGCCAACGACCGCTACATGCGTAGCCCCTATTTTCATAAAGCGGTAACCGATGCCTATAAAAATATCATTCCGCCCGACCAAACGCCAGCCTATTTTATCTATTTCAGCGTCGATCCACATAGCATCGATGTGAATGTTCATCCGCAAAAAACTGAAATAAAGTTTGAGGAAGAAACGGCTATTTGGCATACACTCAACGCATTAGTGCGCGACAGCTTGGGCAAATACAACTTTACGCCTTCGCTCGATTTTGATACAGCCGATGCTATCAGCATACCTACATACGTGCCGCATCAGGAGGTAAGCAAGGCAGGCTTGCAAAACATAATACCATCGGCCGACCTTACCTACAACCCATTTGAGCATGAAACAGGCGAGTGGAGCGAAAAAAACAGTGTGCCAACTGAGCACAAGGTAACAAGCCGTATGAACTCAGGCTACACACCGCAGCCAAACAATACATCGGTCAATGGCTGGGAAGGAATGTACAACGACATTTACACACCAAGCAACAATACCGACCAAACTACATACGCAAGTCGCTTAAACCAAAAAAACTCGCCCGACCAACCTTCGCTCAATTGGCAGACCGATGATGCTGAAGAGGCATATAAAAATTGTTTCCAATATGCTGGAAAATATATTATAGTGCCTACCCGCAACGGACTGATGTTCATCGACCAACATCGTGCACACGAACGCATACAATATGAGTCGATATGCAAAAGAATGGAAAATGGCGACAATTTTTCGCAGAAACTCATCTTCCCAGAAATATTGCCTATGAGTGCTGAAGATGCTTGCATCATAGAAGAAATAAGCGTAGAGCTTGAACATATAGGCATGGAGATGCAATATGATGCCAACGAAGGCAAACTCAACGTGAGCGCTATACCAGCCCAAATAGAGGCAGCCGATGTGAGCCGATTTATAGAGTTGCTTATATTCGACATCAGAAATGGCGAGGTAAATGTGCAAAACAACCTGATGCAATATGTAGTGCAAACATTGGCATCGAAAAGTGCTGTGCCTTATGGCAAATGCCTTACCACTGAAGAGATGACGCAGCTATGCAACAACTTGTTTGCTTGTCAGTCGCCATCTATTAGCCCGACGGGTAAAAAGGTGTTTACTATTATTGACAATGCCGATATTGATAATAGATTCTGATATTTATATCATAAAAAAACTCTGATAATGTTTAATTCGATACCACCAGCCGTAAAAAACTTGATCATAATCAATGTGTTGTTTTTTGCAGCAACCAGCGTTTTGCAAAATTCATTGGGCATCGATATGAACCAATGGCTTGGGTTGCACTACTATGCAGCTGAGTCGTTTCGTCCATGGCAATTTGTGTCGTATATGTTTATGCATGGCGGAATTTCTCATCTGTTTTTCAATATGTTTTCGGTTTATATGTTTGGGCGTTTGCTTGAGCAATATTGGGGAAGTACGCGTTTTGTGGTTTTCTATTTCGTAACAGGTATTGGTGCTGCCATTGTGCAAGAAGCAACCTACGCTTATCAGGCTTGGGGACTGACTCGCGACTTCGACTCGTATCTCAACGAAGAGACTTCTGCAGCATTCTATGCCTACATAGCACCTCATTTCAATAGCAATTTGCAAATGTGGTATGAAAGTATAAGCCCATCAGAAACCATAATGGCGGTGCGTCAGGCGTTGCCCGAATTGCAAAATGTTATATTTGATAGCTTCAATACAGTTGGTGCATCGGGCGCATGCTTTGGCATTTTGCTTGCATTTGGTATGATGTTCCCAAACATGATAATTATGTTGATGATTCCGCCAATGCCAATCAAAGCCAAATATTTAGTAGTTGGTTATGGTTTGCTTGAGCTCTTTGAAGGTGTGCATAATTTTTCGTATGACAATGTGGCTCATTGGGCTCATTTGGGTGGAATGTTGTTTGGCTTTTTTCTTATTCGCAAATGGCAGAAGGAGGGTCAAGTCTAAGTTATGACAAATATTTGGGACGAGATAAAGCAGTCGTTTAGCGAAGGTACTATCACCATCAAGCTCATATATGTCAACATTGCTGTGTTTGTGTTCGTTTTGCTGTCAGAAGTGGTTAGTCGTGTGTGCGGTTTGCCTTTTGTGCTCAACGAACTTATGATGCCAACATCAATACATCAGTTTCTCTTCAAACCATGGACTGCACTGACTTATATGTTTGTGCATCACAGTTTTATACACATCTTTTTCAATCTGATGTGCCTCTATTGGTTTGGGCGAATGGCTGAGCAGTTTTTGGGCGAACATATTGTTTTGCGTGTATATCTTATAGGCGGTTTGGTTGGCGCAGCTACCTGCTTGCTGTGGGACGCTATATGGCCTATGTATAGCGTTATGCTTGGTGCTTCGGCAGCTATTCTGGCTCTGATGACGCTTGTGGCTACAAGCTATCCAAATTATATGGTAAGTGTAGTTTTTGTTGGTCAAGTAAAACTGAAATATTATGCGCTTTTTTTTGCAATAATATATATGCTTTTGATTTTAGACGGCACAAACAACTTAGGAGGCAATGTGGCTCATTTGGGCGGAATGGCTGCTGGATATTTTTTGGCAAAACGATGGCAAAAAAATGGCGTGCCAACTGCTACAACAAAACATAAAGACTACAAAGCCAAAATGACTGTGAGCTATGGCCGACCACTTTCTGATATGGAGTACAATCAGAAACGCACTGAGCATACTCGCGAAGTTGACCGCATACTTGAAAAAATAAAGCAAACAGGCTACGACAGCCTTACCTCTCAAGAAAAACAAACCCTCTTTACTGAAAGCAAGAAATAAAAAAAACATATACAATAATGTTCAAATTGCTCCGATTCATATTCAGCACAATATTGGCAATAGCCCTTGCTGCATGTTATTTTCAGGCATGGGTGCCACCAACTATCTTGGGCAAAGGTGTTTTTCTGGGCTTTGCCTTCCCCTATGTTTGGATAGCAAGCATTGTAGTTTTGATATTTTTAGTGCTTATGCGTGCTAAATTTTCAGCAATAGTACTTGGCGCTTCAATGCTTGTTACATCAGGCGGAATACTAACCATTGTAAGACCATGGAGCGAAACCCAACCTGAACATAATGGCAGACAAATAAAAATGGTAACAATGAACATCTGCAACCTCTACGGAGGCAACCTTGGCACCAAGTTGGCTGTTGAAGATATGAAGCAACTCTTTGCCGATGCCGACATTGTTTTCTTGCAAGAAGCCCCTAATGCTCAGAGATTAAAACGACTCGAAATGCCACCTCTTAACGAAATTTTTGGTTTCGAATATCAGGCATACGACTGCTCGAGCTACTCTACAACGGGCAAAACTGAAGGTATAACACAAGTTATTTTGAGTCGCTTCCCTCTCACTGTTGACGAACCAACCGACGAAGATACTGACAGGCATGTGATGAGTGCCTACGCTACCATCGACGGACAAAAGGTGAGGCTTATCAACTGCCACCTCGAGTCGATACGGCTTTCGGCTGAGCAGATAAACACCGTGAGCAACGTTAGCCGAGCCGACATACATCGCGGACAAGGTACCAAAACTGAGTTGCACGAAACCTACTCTAAGATGCGCACCGCCTTCGACCGTCGCACAGCGCAAACAATATACGTAGTAGACCTTATCAAAAACAATAATTGTCCGGTGATTGTTGGTGGCGACTTCAATGATACACCAATATCATTTACATATCATAAAGTTAGCGAGTTGCTCTATGATACATATCGCAACTCAACAGTGATGTTTGGCACTACATACAATAGCGACTTGCCACCTATTCGCATTGACTACATCTTTCATTCTGAGCAGTTTACTTCGACTGATTATCTTATTCATACTGAGAGTCAGAGTAGCGACCACTATGCAGTGTCATCGGTGTTGTGGCTGGGGAAAGAATAGGATTTTAGAATTTTATTTCCACCTCTTTGAATGTATATCGGCGTGTTTGTCCGGTAGTATCGAGCAAAAGCAAATGACCGTCGGGTTCTACGCCAATGATGCGTGCACTAAACGAACCTTTGACATCGGCGTAGGGATAATATTGACCATCGTAGCGATAAAGCACATTCATATATTGAGCATGGATATAGTCAAATAGTTCGGCATCAACAAGTTGCAATGCTGTAGCTATTTCGGCTTGTATGCTCTGAGCTATTGCGCTGACTGACTGATTGTTGCCTGTAATGTTCTTGATTGAAATAGGGTTTGGCGCACCTTGTGTAAATTTTGTCTGATTGACATTGAGCCCAATGCCAATAATTGAATTTTGTATCAGCAAGCCGTTCAGTGTATTCTCTATCAAAATGCCACCAAGTTTCTTGTCGCCAACATAAATGTCGTTAGGCCATTTCATCCTGACGGTGCTTACTATCGGGCTCAGAGCTCTGACCATTGCCGACGATATTGCCATAGAGAGATAATATTGTTGCCTTACGTCTAAATGTTTGGGCATCAGTGCAATGCTTGCAAGTAGGTTTTGCCCAGAGGCACTCTCCCATACATTGCCCACTTGTCCGCGTCCGGCTGTTTGAAAGTCGGCAGTGAGCATACCCAAATTTTCTATTTTGCCTTCAATTATTAGTTTACGAATGTGGCTATTGGTAGAGTCGGTTTGGGAAATATGTATGTGTTGCATTGTTTGGGTGGAGTGGTTTAGGTCTGGTTATTTAGCTGCATATACATTGCCACGCCTTGCTACAACGCCTTCAGCGGCAGATGTCAGAGAGTCGGCAGAGCAAGCTTTGTTGGCTACACTATGCCAATAATAGCGCTCTTCGTAGTAGTAATAATCGTAGTCGTATAGTGGAGTCCAGTCAGAAATATCGGCCACTTTGTGGAGGCAAAACGGGTCGCCATCTTCGCCTATGCGACCTTCAAAAACATAGTCGCTCATGTGATAGTTGTATATCTCTGCGTTCAGATAGTTATCATGCGGATAGTCCATATATAGCACGCCATCTTCTATTTCCCAATAAAAATAGTAGTACTGATATTTGTATGGTCCGTGTTGATAGTAATCTTTTTGGTAGCCATAGCCGTGTGTAGAATAGTCGTGCGAGGGATAGAAAACGAGGCGAGTTTCGTCGGCATAGTATGTATGAATGCTATTGCAAGTGTGGCAGTTGTAGTCGTAGAACATACCAAAGTCGCCCCACCATTCGCCAGTTATTATAGTGCTTTTTTCTTCGTCATCATCAAGTTGGCAAGATGTGAACAATGATGCTATGCAAAGAGAGATGAGAGCCGTAGCTATTTTTGTAAATGTTTTCATAACGACTTGTTTTGTAGTTGTTTCTTTTTTTGAGCAAATCAATTTTTGTGCCAAAGGTAACGTGTTAACCTTGTGCCACCATGCATCTTATGGTTTGCTCAATTCCATCTTCGTCTATTCCGCATTCGTGGTGTAGCTCGTCAACTGTGCCGTGTTCTATAAAATGATCTGGAATGCCAAGCACTTCGATGTGTCCACTGTAGTTTCTGATGTTGGCATATTCGGTTATTGCTGCACCAAAGCCGCCTATTGCTGCACCATCTTCAAGGGTAATTATTTTGCTGAAACGAGCCATAACATCGTTCAAGATGTCAGTGTCTATTGGCTTCGCAAAACGCATATCGTAGTGCGCTACGCTAATGCCTTCAGTAGCAAGTTTGCTTATCACTTTTTGAGCTTTTACGCCAAGCGGACCAAAGCTAAGTAGCGCAATATCAGTGCCATTGGTAAGCATACGACCTTTGCCAATTGGTACTTCGGTCATCGGTTGCTGCCAATCAATACGCGAGCCTCTGCCACGCGGATAACGTATGACAAATGGTCCTTTGTTGGGCAACTGAGCTGTATACATCAGGTTGCGCAACTCTACTTCGTCGAGTGGTGATGAGATGATGATATTAGGTATTGGGCGCAACATAGCTATGTCGAACACACCATGATGTGTTGCGCCATCGGCACCAACAATGCCAGCACGGTCGAAGCAGAAGACAACGTTGAGCTTTTGTAGCGCAACATCGTGTATCACTTGGTCGAAGGCACGTTGCGCAAAGGTGGAGTATATGTTGCAAAATGGCACGTAGCCACTTATTGCCAATCCGGCAGAGAATGTTACGGCATGTTGCTCAGCAATGCCAACGTCGAAAGTGCGTTCAGGCATAGCCTTCATCATTATGTTGAGGCTACAGCCTGATGGCATGGCAGGCGTTATGCCAAGTATCTTTTCGTTTTTCTGCGCCAACTCGAGTATTGTGTTGCCAAAAACGTCTTGAAACTTAGGAGGTTGTGGTTTGTTGCTTGGTTTGTCGAGCGACAAGCCTGTGGCTATGTCGAAGCGTCCGCCAACTGCGTGCCATGCCGTTTGGTTCTCTTCGGCAGCTTTGAAGCCTTTGCCTTTTACGGTGATGACGTGCAGCATCTTTGGCCCCTTTATCTTTTTGATATCTTGCAATATACGAACCAAATAGATTACATTGTGCCCATCGGCCGGACCAAAATAGCGTATGTTCAATCCTTCAAACATATTGGTGTGGCGCGTTACCAAATTTTTTATCGTGTTGGTAAATCGGGTAAAGAAGTTGCGCTTTTGCACACCATTGTCGAGTGCTTGTGTTAGTCGCTTACGAAATTTGTTGTATGTTTTTGAGGTAGAAATATCGAGCAAATATTGGCTCAAACCGCCCGTAACATTGTCGATAGCCATATTGTTGTCGTTGAGGATAACAAGCATATCGGGGTTGGCCGATGCCATGTTGTTTAGTGCCTCAAAAGCCATTCCGCCCGTCATCGAGCCATCGCCAATGACAGCTACCACATTGCGGTCAGTTTCGCCATTCATACGCGAAGCTATTGCCATGCCCAATGCTGCCGAAATAGATGTTGACGAATGCCCAACGCCAAAAGCGTCATATTCACTCTCAAAAATGTTGGGAAATCCGCTCAGTCCGCCATGCTTGCGGTTGGTAACAAAGCGTCCACGCCTGCCAGTGAGTATTTTGTGCCCATAGGCTTGGTGCCCAACGTCCCACACCAACTTGTCGTATGGCGTATTGAATACATAATGAATGGCAACAGTAAGCTCAACGACGCCCAAACTTGCACCAAAATGCCCCGGATTATTCGAGAGCGACTCGATAATAAAATGGCGCAATTCATCGCACACTTGAGGCAATTTTTCTATCGGCAACTTCTTGAGGTCGGTAGGTGTTTGTATGTTATTGAGCAATTCGTACATTGGTTGATATGCCATTTTTTCAAAACGACGCGCAAAGATACGGAAAAACAAAATATCTTTGTGGTCGACAATTGGTTATTGTTCACTTTTCGACAAACATCTAACAATGATAAAAAAAACATTCACATCAATGGCAGTAGCTGCACTTGTTGTAGCATGTGTGCCTGCAAAGCAATATCATGAAGCCGAACGCTCAATAAGTTATTACCAAGATAAAAGCGACGAATGCCAAGTAGAGGTAGGATTGCTAAAAAAGAAAATAGCACAACTTGATGCTGATATAGCTAAGCTCAACGCTGAAAAACATGAACTTGAGCAAGATACCACACTCTATGGTATGCGCAATCGGACACTCTTGAGCCAGCTTGCAACACTTGAAAACGACTTGCGTGCACTTGCTGCGAAAAATGGCGACTCGCCTGAATATCACGCACTTATGAAACATCTGCTACAAATGCAAGACAACCTTGTTGACAGCGAAGATAAACGCCTTGACACAGAACGTGCCATAGAGAAGCAAAAACAAGCACTTGCAGCCGCCAAAGATGCATTGGCTGAAAGTGAGGAAAACTTAGCACGAAGCGAGCAAGAGCTACAAAATAAAAACAATGCACTTGAGCAGCAAAGCAACGAACTTGCCAACGCACGTAGCGAGATAGAGGCACAAGCTGCACGCCTGCGCGAACTTGAAGCCGCCCTTGCAGCCAAAGACAATGCTATGGCTGAGCTCCGCAACACCATAGCCAATGCCCTCACCGACTTTAGCTCTGACGACCTCACCGTAACGCACAAAAATGGTCGGGTATACGTCTCGCTCGAAGAACAATTGCTCTTTGAATCAGGTAAATACGACGTTAATGCCAAAGGACAAAGTGCTATAAAGAAGATAGCCGCCATATTGGCATCGCACACTGAACTCGACATAGTTGTAGAGGGACATACTGACAATGTGCCATATCGTGGTCAGGTTATTCTTGATAACTGGGATCTCTCAGTGAAACGTGCTACATCGGTGTTGCGCATTATGATAGCCAATGGCGCAATAGCTCCTGACCATATTCAAGCTTGTGGACGTGCCGATAGCTGCCCCGTTGACAATGCCAACACTGCTGAGGCTCGCAAGAAAAATCGTCGTACAGAGATAATATTAGCACCCAATATGGATCAGATTATTGGTATTTTGGGTAAATGATTTTTTGAGACATATCTTTCTCCTTTTTATATTTAGAAAGGTGTTCTATTAATTCTAATTCTTACATTAGAAAAGTAGAACACCTTTTGTGTTTTGTTTTGTTTGGAAATATAAAGAAGCGCGAAATGGGGGAAAATCAATAGAAATCGAGCAGCTGAAGTGTGCCATTGTCGCAAATGGCGTATGTGCTACCTTGCATCCATTCGCCCAAAACGAGTAGCCGACTATTGTAGGGAGTGAGCTGATAGTCAGCTTTTACATGTCTGTGTCCAAAGATAAAGTAGTCGGCATTGCCACCATGCTCCAAATAGTTGCGAGCAAACATTACCTGATGCTCATCTTCGGCTCTGAAGGTGTGGAATTTGAGCACTTTGGCATTGTGCTTTCGGCTGTTTTTGCTCCATGTGCGAGCTATGAAACCAGCCAAGTCAGGGTGCAAACATGAGTAGCACACTTGTGCCACACGCCAATTGAATATCCATTTGAGTAGGTTGTAGGCACGGTCGTAGTTGCCAAGTCCATCTCCATGCCCTACAAAGAATTGTTTGCCATCGGCTTCGAAGGTATATGGTTCGTGGTGCACCTCAACGCCACATTCGGTGGGCAGGTAGTCCCACATCCACACATCATGATTGCCAGTGAATATGTGCACTTTGATGCCACTATCGGTTAGTTCGCATAGTTTTGAGAGGAAACGCACAGCACCTTTGGGCACTACGGTGGTGTATTCAAACCAATAGTCGAACATATCGCCAAGTAGGAATATTTCATCGGCATCGGCTTTTATGGTGTCGAGCCATTTGATGAAGCGCAGTTCGTGTGTGCGATGGTCGGCAATAGTTGGAGCGCCCAAGTGCAGGTCAGAAGCAAAGTAGAGCTTCATGGCGTTGCGTTGTTATTTGAAGAGTTCGGCAATGCGGTTGTCGAGGCGTGTGCCAAAGAGGTCTTTGCCAATGAGCGAACCATCGCGACCAACTATGTAGTTTGAAGGTACAGCGGTAACGTTGTATAGCTTGATAGGCAATGAGTTGCCACCCAAAAAGTCGCACACATTGTACCAAGTGAGTTCGTCAGCTTCTGTTGCACTTTCCCACAATAGTTTGCTGGTGTCTACTGATACTTGGTATATCTCTAAACCTTGTGAGTGATATTTTTTGTAGAGTTTTGCAAGTTGCTTGTTTGCTTTGCGTGAGTCTTCGCTTTGCGATGCCCAGAATTGCAATATTACTATTTTGCCTTTGAGGTCAGAGAGTTTTTGTATGTCGCCATTTTTGTCGGGCAGGGCAATGTCTGGTGAATGAACTTCGTCGGCATCTCTCATAATCTCTTCGGTGCGTTTTTGCTGTGCCATAGCGTGGCGCACGAGCAGAACGCGGTTGCACAAGTCGCTCACACGTGCATTGTTTGGGTAGACTATGTGTAGGCTTGTGGCTATGGTGTTGTAGAGAATGAGGTCGTCGCGAGTCATCATATCAAATATTGGAATGTCGAAAATGGTCTGAAATAGAGCATAATAGCTTACAAATGAGCGCGGATTTTCAAATACAAATTGGTGTACATACTCTTTGTGTGCTTTTATGTTTTCTGTAAAAGTATCAGATGCTATTTTGCGTTCTTCTTGTGTCAGTTTGGGGTCAGATGCTACGGCAACAAATTCGGTTTGCAATATGTCTACGCGTGAAATCATATCGTTGAGTTGTACAGATTCTTCTGAGCCGCTTATAACTATGCTTTTTTGCCAGTTGGCTGCTTTGAGGTCGGCCTCTACCGATATTTTTTCTGTAGTTGAGTCGGTTATGAAGGTTATCTGATTTTTGCCATTGTTGAGCTGTGCTACAAAGAATGTTGGTTCGTTGTTTTTGGGCACATTGAGACGAAAGGTGCCGTCGTCGTTTATCTTTACAGAATCGACAACAAATGTCTGGTTGATGTCTATTTGTGACAAGCTGATAGTTTTTCCTGCTGCGTTGTAGATGGTACCTGAAAATTGTACTCCATTGTCGCTACAAGAGGTCAGACCAGCGATGACCAAAACTGATATAATATATTTTTTCATGTTTTGTTAAAGATTCTGCACTTATTAGGTGCGCAAATATATTAATTTTATAGCGAATGCCGAGTGTTAGTTTTTAAATATTATTACTTCATAGATATTTTTATCAAAAATTTTGTATTGGGTAGCAGAGATGAAAAAAAGCCGCACATAGTTTTTGGCTACGTGCGGCAATGATATTTTTAGTTATTTTATAGTTAGAACAAACCGAGAAGTGAGCTCAACACGTCCTTGCCTTCAAAGGTGATATCGTCAACGTAGATATAGTTGAGATCTGAAGGGAGAGAGTATGTTTCGCTACTAATAGATTTTCCATCTTTATCAACTACGCGGATATATACCTCGAAGAGATAAAAGTCGCTAAGAGAGCTGAGGTCGATCTTTTGCCACTCTTTGTTGACTGTAACTTTGCCTTCAGCATCAGCAACGGCAATATCCTTGATGTCTGCGCAAAGAGTACCACCACCTGTAGCTGATGCAAATGCTTTTTGGAATGAAGTGATTGTCTTTGAAACATTGCTAACGTCGAACGAATCAACATAGCCGTAAACAACAACCTGAATTTTTGCGCCTGCAGGAAGTGCTACAAAATCGTCGATAAGTTTGTCAGCATTGTTATCTTCAAGTCCTTTGTAAAGGGTGGTTGGCGAAACCCAAATATACTTAACTGCGCCAACGTTGAGCCATGCTGCAGCAGCGTCAAAATCAGTTGCGATATGGCGACTGAAAATAGTTTTGCAGAGTTTGCCCGGATTGCAAATAAGGGCTGAGTTGCCACTATGATAAGTTTTGCTTGCTGGGAGAAGAAACCAATACGTAGGATTGGTATTCTCGTCCTCATCGTAGGCATTGAAGTATGTAGGGGTAAAGCCTCCATAGAAATTTTCGCCAAGAGCTGCTACGCCTTTATCGGTGATATGATTGGGATTGGTTTCGTCAAAATAGTTATCAATGATGGTTTGCTTATCGAGTGTAGAATAGGTGTAGAGGTCAACATATTGATCTGAAGTTAGAACGTATGTTTCAATACCAGCTTTGCCAGTAAATCTACCTATTGCTGATTGGTCGATTTTCGGATTCGAGAAATCTGATGTAAAGTCGCTAACTCCATCGTCATCGTCATCGTCGTGGCAGGCAGTGAGGCAACTTGCTACACATGTTATGCCAAGTGCAAATAATAACTGCTTTTTCATTTTGTATCGTTTTTTACTTTAAAAAATTTTTACCGACGTGTTTTACGATGAACTTCTGTTTTGGGTTGCAAAAAATGTTGTTATTTTGTTTTTGTAGCAGAGCGTGGAGTCTAAAATATTTCAAGTTTCGCAAGTAAGAAGCTCCGAAGGGAGCGAAAGAATACAGGCAGGGGTGAGCGCAACGCTGCGTAACCCCTGCTAATTATGCGTCCTACACAATATTAGCCCCGAAGGGTCGAAAGGAATACAACAAAAAAATGTCTTCCAACAATTAGCACGGAACCCGATTTTCACCTCGCGGTTGTCGCCTTTGGCACGGAGCGTAAAGAAAATTATCGTAGC